>JAFYLO010000121.1 GCA_017557045.1 Bacteroidaceae bacterium
AGGGGTTTTCCTCGCGTAGTATGGTTTATTGTAGTACGATGGGTTAAGAACCCCCTCCGAACTTTTTCCTTAGAAAAAGTTCTCGTCCCCCTTAAAGAGGGACAACTTTTTAAGTTACTAATTCCAACAACATTACACTTTAGGTAATATATTTGATAATCATTTAAAAGAAAATCTACTCTAAAACAGCTTTCAAATTATTCCGAAAGATAGTGCAAGCCGATAGAAAAATATCTAGTTTACTTCAATATTATTCCGAGGCGCCACCTATATTATTTTAATAAAATTCAAACAGCTTCTTGTAGTAAAATTATACTTTCTTTGTCAAGAGAGGTAAATACTCTATCTTTGCGTGAGATTTTTTGATTATGGGAAAAGTAAGAATTGATTTTATAGACCTTGCCAAAGGGGTGTGTATAGTACTTATTGTGCTTGGGCATACGGGAATTGCTGTTGATTATCCCGGACTTACTCTTATGCGTACTCCTCTCTATTTTGCTCTTTCGGGATTGTTCTTTAAAGACTACGGTGGCTTTATGCAGTTCCTTGTGAGAAAGACGAATAAGATTCTTGTTCCTTTTCTCTTTTTCTATATTTGCAGTTACGCGATTTTCTATCTCTGTAATTGGTTGTTCCCAGGACTTATCGTGAGTGATGCCCGCGGCATTTTGGATGTTTTTACCCAGGTGCAGTATTTCAACGGGCCTATATGGTTTTTGCTTGCGCTCTTCTGGTGCAATATTGCTTTTTGCCTTATTTCGCTGAATGTCAGGAATGAGGTGATAAGGGGACTTCTTGTGCTTGCGCTCTTTGCCGTGGGATATACTGTGGAGAAGATGGGTGTTTTTGTGCCTTGTATGCTCGATGCCGCTATGGTGGGAATGCCGTTCTTCTATTTCGGTTATCTGCTGAAGAAGAGTCCGCTGCTCTACCCCTCCGGCTTTGACAAATATAATCTGCCGGTAGCACTCCTGCTCTTTGCCGTGGCCTATTTTACCGATGTTACCTTTGAACCGGTTGCGCATTTCCACGACAAGGTAATTTCGGGCAATCTGCTTGCAATGGCGCTGTTGGCGTGCAGCAGTGTTATTGGGCTGTTGCTTTTGTGCAAGGTTGTCAGATGGTTGCCTGTTGTTTCGTACATCGGCAGATATTCCATCATCACTCTCTGTCTGCACCATTTGGTGTATCGCCCTTTGATGTTGGTCGTAAAAAAAGTTCCCATACTCGTTGGGTATGAGAACTTTATTGTGGCTATGCTTACAATTGCTGTGTGTGTGGCTGCCATTCCTTTCTGTCGCAGATTTTTGCCTTATGTTACTGCGCAGAAGGATATTTTCAAAGGGTAACTAACTATTTTGCTATTCCTCCCAAATATCCCTGCAATTCGGATAATTTTATGCCTTTGCGCAGTATTCTGCCATTCTTGTCGAATATGATATTATAGGGGTAGACATTTACTCCGTAAGAGAAAATCGCTTGGCTGCCCCATCCCTGCAGGTCGGACATCTGAGGCCACCACATATTGTTTTTTTCTATGAAAGCATTCCATGCCTGTGCGTTTGTCTCAATGCCGAAGCCTACGAACTGCACCTTGTCTTTATACGCATCTGCTACAGCTTTTATTGTTTCAATCTCTTTAGCCGCATTGTTGCCTTTTGAGCTGTAGATGTTGAGCACTGTGATTTTTCCTTTTCCTACATATTCGGACAATTTTACATTCTTGCCGCTGTTGGAGAATACACCGAAGTCTATGAACATTTTACCCTCTGCTGTTATAATCTTGTTGTGGAAGGTCTTCTCTATGTGCTTTACCGTAGTGTCGCTCTTGCACTCCTGTGGCATGCGGGCTATAAATCTTGCGCCGGCATCAGGGTCAATTGTCTCGTAATTCTTCGAAAGAATATATCCGCTTACAATATTGTCGAGGTTCTTTTCGAGGAATTTGTTTACATATTCGACGCGTGCGAGGCTCAACACCATCATGGCCTTCTGTGCCTCTTCGGCGCCCTTTTCCGAAAGTGTGGGAATGAGGCTCTTCTCGTGGTAGCGCTTGAATAGGTTGTCCAATATGTCTATCGAGTCTTTATATTCCTGCAAACGGGTGTTGAGGAATGTGCCTGATACTGTAGAACGCAATTCGCCCAATTTTATGTTTATCTCGCCAGGCTCCACGTAAAGTTCTGCTTTCGATTTTATCTTGCCCGACACTTTGGTTGTCAGGTAGCAGAGTCGAGCCTTGTCGCTCTTTCCTGTTATGTTGAATGAGGCATTCTTCACAGCATCCTTGCCAAGTGTGAACGGACGGCCTTTCTCCACATATTGCAGATAGACACTGTCGCCTACATCCACTCCTTTTTCAATGGTGCCGTTAAGGGTAAAATTATTTTTTTCGCACGATATTATAAGACCCGAAAGGGCAATCAATAAAAATAGTTTTTTCATATAATTATTTTTCAAGATTCTTATATTTTTGAAATTCTTACATCTACACTGAACATTGCAACAACATCCTCTTTGCATATTGTAAATTTAGGGTAATTGGGCGAGAGACACCACAACAATCTTTCGTCGCTTTCATGTGGCCGGCATCGTTTTATCATACGCTCGTCGCGCGTTACAATCATATATATTTTGTCCTCTTCTATGGCCCCCGAATCCTTTACCCTGTTCACACCTACAATGTCGCCTTCGTTTATTTCGGGGTGCATCGATGTGCCCACTACAGGAAAAAGAAACTCGGCCCGCACACCGGGCAGGTTCACGTAACTGTCCGGCTTTTCTCCGCAATCGCCGAATGTAGCACGCACCCCGGCACTGAGTGGTAAATTTTCGTAATAGGGAATAGGATTCTCATCTTCTATCTGTCTGCTGTTGAGAATATCTCCTTTACCCTCCAAAATCCACTCAAGCGAATATTGCGGGAACTCTCTGTGTACAGCGCGGATAAGTGCCGTTGATACTGCCCCATCTTCGTTAAGCTGTCTGTTTACGGTGCGTTGCGGCAATCCCAACAGTCTGCTTGCCCCGTTGACGCTTAAATGGTTCTCGGAGAATATGTGTAAAATTCGGTCTTTAATTCCATCCATTTGTCTGTTATTTGATATACAGCAGCATATACTTCTTCAAAATATTGTTATAGAAGATATTACAGGCTTTTTGTAAATTCTTCTTATTTAGACTTGTTATAAATAGCCATATTTGGCTAAAATAGCTGAACAATATTTTCAATTAGGAAGTATATTTGTAGACGATTTATGTTGATTCTGCAACATAAAGGGTCGCTTGCCATTATACTTTTGCACAAACTTAGTATAAAAAGATAAAACCACAAAACAAAACTAAATTTTACTTCGAACTATGATGAATAATGAAAAGGAACTAACCAAAAAATCCTCGATTCTCGAACAACTTGTAGAGAAATCTCTCGAATGGTACGAGTATTTGCGTAATCTTTTATTCAGGAGGAACGATCAGTGGTGCAGCCATCTTGTAGAGTATTACTGTATGCACAAAAGCTTTGCCGAACAGGATTTTGTGAAGAGATTTCTGCAGGAGCGAATGGATATTCTCAAAAGGAACAGGCAACGGATGGTTGTGAACATTATCCCGGATGACAGTGATGATTGCATAGTGGGAAAGGTACTGTTGTATAATCGCGACAAGTATATCCACGAGGCAACACTGAGGATAAGGCAACCCTTTACCGGCGACAACATCATCTTCTGGTCGTTCGAGAAGAACGGCAATGAGCAGTGATTTTCAAAAAAAATAGAGGTCGCACAACATGCAACCTCTATTTTTTTTTTGAAACATATCGCATTACTCCCTGCGAATAACCTCGGCAGGATTGACACCCATAATCATCCTTATCCTGTACCATGTGATAATCGCAAGCAGAGCCAATATTCCGAAGAACAAGCCCACACCGTAGATTACGATAAACTCCACGTTCATTGCGCTTGAATATAATCCTGCATTTTTCCAATAGAAGCTTGCCATCAATGGATAACTTGCAAGAAATGTAACAGTGAATGTAACCACATACGGGGCAACGAAGCGTCTGAGAATATCACCCTTGCGGGCGCCGTTTATCTTTCTGATGGCAATCTCCTTTTGCTTGGTGGTGGCATCCAAGGAAATTGTCGAGTAGATGCTCAGCACCACAACAAGCAGGCTTATGAATGCCATGATGTATGCCATGTGCTTGAACATTCTGTTGGCTGCGCTAAGCTCGTCCATCGCTTCTTTGAGTGTAGGAACATTAACATCGAATGTTCGAGGCTGGAATTTATAATATACCTCCTTGAATGCGTTGCGTGCCTCCTCCACCGACACACCATCCTTAATGCGGAAGTAGTATTTCCATAGGTTGCTGTTGTTTACAAACAACATAGAACCGCTGAACGGAACTTTGCCTGCATAGTCGGCAAAGACAAACTGTCCGTCGAAGGTAAATTCGTGGTCTGCCACTCCTGCCACGCTCACTTTGCGTCCGCCGGAAAGCTCCAATGTACCATCGTAGTTGCCACGTTCGATAAGGGTGCGGTGCAGTTTCTTGTCAATATAAACATAGTTGTCGGCATCGGCAGGAACTATCTTGCCATCCATAGGGATATTGAAAAATTCAAAGTAATTGGGCATGCCACCGTAGGCAATTATGTCGGCATAAATCGAGTCGCCGTTCACATATATTCTTTGGTAATTGAAGGAGAGACGGCGCTCGGTCTCATATTCCACAGCGGTGAAATTTTCGACAACAGGCAGCTTTTCGAGCAACGGTCTTATATCCTCCCAGTTCTTCTCAAACTTGTCGAGAATGAAAATCCTGTCAAGTTCGTCTGCGGACATTCTATCTTCGTGGCGTCCGCGCTCGGCAAACTCCAGCTTCAGCGTTACTCCCAAAAATCCGAAGCAGATGATGGCCACAAGAAACTGCAATCCCACCATGAAATTGCGTACCGCTGTCCCCTGACGGCGGCGCATCAGGCTGCCTCTCATACTCGCTCTGCGCAGTCTGAGTATGGGTAGGAGTATCACTATCAGAGCAATGGCAAACGCAATGACGCTCGTCTGCAACTGCGTGGCGAGTACCGCATCCAAAGGTATTTCTTCGACAAAATCCAGATTCATATAATCGAGGTACAGCACAGAAAGCTCGCTGGTTATGCAGGAGAGAAAGAACGACGCAGTGAGCATTATAAAAACCTCGCATGCCAACAGCATGTAAAGGCCGCGGTTGTTCGAGCCGAGACACTTGCGCAGGGCAAGTTCGCGCTGACGCGAGTAGAACATCTGTATCATGAACTTCATGAAGTTGATGAGTCCGGTGGCAAATATCAGCAGAGAGAATGCTCCAAGCGCCAACATTATCAACCAAAATCCGGGGTCGGACTTGTTGTAGTCACTTGTCTCAATTTCGAACGGAGCACCATCCTCTGCGCCCATCCACACTGTGCCGTCGATGCTCCTCTGAATATCGCTTGTCGAATACCCGCTTTTTGGGCAGGCTCTTATGAATGCGCATCTGTCCTTGTCGGCAATGGGGGCATATATGTAGCACTCGTTGCCTGCACCGGGGGCGATAATCTTGCATACGCCCGCAATGCGGAAGCTCTTGTTCGCGTAGAAAACCTCGCGGCTTTTCTCCACTGTGTCTTTCAACAGCGTAAGGCTTTTACCTATGGGGCTTTCTGTGTCGAACATCTTACGCGCCAGCTGCTCGGTTATGATAATCTCGTTGTCAGCGATGGAGTCGCTTCCCTCGATAAGCAGCGAACCTCGCGGGTCGTAGTAGTGCCTGAAAAAATCGGGCGAAACTCCCTCCGCACTAACCTCGTAAAGTTCCTCCACATTGTCGCAGTATGCCCACAGATATTCGGTCTTTCCTCCCTGTGCATGAAGGCCCTGCAACCCTTCGATTTTCCTCTCGGCAATCTGTCGGTATTCGCAGCCTGTGATACTATTAGTTCCTCTGCGGTATCCTTCGTTCTTATTCTTTTTGAAAAGTTCTATATGATTCATTCCGCCGAATTGGAATTTCACGACAGTGCCTAAGTATCCGTTTATCGTGAGTCCAACCGCCATACAGAGTGCCGACACAATTGTGTGGAACTTGTATTTCAGCAACTGGCGAAAAGCCATTTTTATATAATGTGTAAACATATTATATTATTGTTTATAGTGTTTGTTTAAATTATTCTCTGCGAATAACCTCGGCAGGATTGATACCCATAATCATCTTTATCTTATGCCACGTTACAACGGCAATCAAGGCCATTATGCCGAAATATATCATTGCACCTATGGCAAATATCATTCCAGTGCTTATCATACGACCGTTGCCGTTCGTAACGCTTATGTAGAAGCAGGCCAACAGCGGATAGACAATAAGGAATGTTACGGAGTACACTGTGGCATACGGCACTACAAAGCGTCTGAGAATATCACCCTTACGGGCACCGTTAATTTTCCGGATGGCAATCTCTTTCTGCTTTGTGGTGGCATCCAACGAAATTGTCGAGTATATGCTCAGCACCACTACGAGCAGGCTTATGAAGGCCATGATGTATGCAAGGTGCTTCATCATTCTGTTGACGGTGTTGAGATCGTCGTTAATCTCCTTCAGTGTAGGAATCTCAATTTCGAATGTCTTTGGGACGAACTTATAGAACTCTTTTTCGAATGCCTTGTGTGCCTCTTTCATCGAAACTCCATCCTTTATGCGGTAGTAGAATGTAAGTCCCAGCGGAGATACAAAGAAAATACTTCCTGCGGTCGATACATATCCGTGGCCGCTTACATATACATTGTCCCAATCCCTTGTAAGTACCTTGTCTATCACTCCGGCAACAGAATATTTGAGTCCATTTTCCATCTCCACAGTTCCGTCGTATGTGCCACCGACGAGCAGCGCTTGGTGCAGTTTCCTGTCGATATACACATAATTGTTGGCATCGGGCGGAACAATCTTGCCATCCACCGGCAGTTTGAAGAATTTGAAGTACGATGGATCGCCGTATGCTATAATGTCGGCATAGATGGAGTCGTTGTTCACATACAGTTTTTGAGCGTTTAACGCAGACTTGCGCATATTCTCATTGCTACTGTAAGTAAATTCCTCTACGATGGGCAATTTTTCGAGCAACGGCCTTATCTGCTCCCAATTGTGCTGTAGGTTGCTGATGACAAGAATGCGTTCAAGTTCCTCCTCGGACAATTGCTCTTCGTGACGGCCGCACTCGGCTTTCTCTGTCTGCAATGCAAGGGCAAGGAACGAGAAACTGATGATGGCTACCGCAAACTGAAGCCCTATCATGAAGTTGCGCATCTTGTTCCCCTGACGGTGGCGCATAAGTGCCCCGCGCATGCTCGCGCGACGCAGTTTCATTATGGGCAGGAAAATGGCTGCAAGCGAAACGATAAATGCCATTATCGCAGTGTGCAGCTGCACGGGGATTATCATCCTCATGGGAATTTCGTCGAATATATCCACGTTCAGAAAATCGAGATACATCACAGAAAGCTCGCTGGTTATGCAGGAGAGGAAGAACGACACTGTGAGCATTATAAATACTTCGTTCGCCAGCAGCATATAGAGTCCGCGGTTGTTCGAGCCGAGGCATTTGCGCAGGGCAAGTTCACGCTGTCGAGAGTAGAACATCTGTATCACGAACTTCATGAAGTTGATGAGTCCTGTGGCGAATATCAGCAGCGAGAATAGTACAAGCAGCACCATCGACAGCCAAAAATCCCTGTCGTAATTCTGTTGGATTGCTATCATACCGTATGGCTTGCCGTCATCAGCAGAACGCCACTCTACCTCGTCGATAGCCTTTCGTACCTCGTTGACTGAATAGCCATCCTTTAAATAGCCATAGACCATTGCACATTCGCCCTTGTCGTGCATAGGCACATATATCTGCCACTGATGGCCGTTTGTGTAGATATTCTCGCAGACACCGGCAATGCGGTAGCTTTTTCCGGAGTAGAATTTCTCTTTGCGGCTGTCGTCGTTGCTTAATGTATCATTCAGCAACGTAAGGGTGCGGCCAATGGGGTCCTTCTCACCGAAAATCCTCTCAGCCAACTGCCGTGCTATAAGAATCTCATCTTCACCAATGGAGTCGCGTCCTGAAAGTACCAAAGAGCCTCGCGGGTCGTAGTGGTTCCTGAAAAAATCGTTCGAAATACCTCTTGCCCTAATGGGATAAAGTTCTTCTACATTGTCGCTGTAGGCCAACAGTTTTTCATGTGTATAGTCGTGGGTGTGGAATCTGCACACTCCCTCGATGCCCTTATCAACTATATCTTTATATTCGGCATAAGTAGTAGTTTCCCCGCTTCTTTTGGGGATGCTGACTAAAGTTCCATCTGTAAACTGGCATTTTACGGCTGTGCCTATGTAGCCGTTTATTGTCAGTCCAACCGCCATACAGAGTGCCGACACAATTGTGTGGAATTTGTATTTCAGCAGCTGGCGCACAGCCATTTTTATATAATGTATAAGCATGGCTGTAGTGCACTAAATGTTCTTGGTTTCTACGGTAACTTCACCGTCGAAGAGGTTTACAATGCGGTCGGCATACGATGCGTCGCGTTGCGAGTGGGTAACCATCACTATGGTTGTGCCCTCGCTGTTGAGTCGGCGCAGAAGCTCCATCACCTCTATTCCGTTCTTCGAGTCGAGGTTACCTGTCGGCTCGTCGGCGAGGATAATTTCGGGTGAAGCAACCACTGCGCGTGCTATTGCCACACGTTGCTGCTGTCCGCCCGACAGTTGTTGCGGAAAATGTTTCGAGCGGTGTGTGATGTCCATGCGCTGCATAGCCGCCTCTACTCGTTCCTTGCGCTCCTTCTTGGGGATGCCCATGTATAGCAGGGGAAGCTCGATGTTCTCATATACGTTAAGATCGTCGATGAGGTTGAAGCTCTGGAATACAAAGCCTATAACTCCCTTGCGCAGGTCGGTGCGATGCTCCTCGGTGAAGCTGGCGACATCTGTTCCGTTCAACCAATAACAGCCCTCGCTGGGGTTGTCGAGCAGTCCCAATATGTTGAGTAACGTAGATTTTCCGCAACCCGACGGGCCCATGATTGCTACAAATTCTCCTTTTGACACTTCGAAGTCAACACCGTTCAATGCCCATGTTTCCAATTCCTCTGTGCGGAATGCTTTCTTGATTTTTTCTGCTTTAATAATCTTTTCCATAATCTTATTCTGTTACAAATTAAATGAATTTATTCCAATGTGTTTATATTTTATCGAATTACTTTTTTGTTGAATAGTGCTTTGCTTTTATTGAGGATGACTAAAATCACTTTTTAGTCATCCTCAACTTCTTATACATAACTTATTTTTTATTTTAATGATTATGCGATATTATACCTAAAAAGTACAACCCTATCCTTCAATGGATAAAAAACTATTCTAAAAAGTTCCTGCCCTTAACGGGGAGGTGGATTCAAAAACGACAGTTTTTGAAGACGGAGGGGTTTTCCTCGCGTAGTATGGTTTATTGTAGTACGATGGGTTAAGAACCCCCTCCGAACTTTTTTCCGAGAAAAAAGTTCTCGTCCCCCTTTAAGTGGGACAACTTTTCAAGTTACTTATTTCCACCGACATTGCAATGAAACGTTGCACTTTAGGTAATATATTTGATAATCATTAAATATTATTCATCCATTCCCTTGAGTGTCTGTCGCAGTATATTGTCGAGTGAATCATCGTCGCTGCTCTCCCGTTCCTTGTTGAGTTTTATCAGGAAGTCGGTCAAACTCTTTATTGCCTGATTGATTGTCGACGGGTCTTCACAGTCGTTTGTAAGCCTTTCGAGCCTACGGATGAGACGGTGGAAGAGGGCGAGCATTTCGCTGCGCACATCGTCGATTGTGATTTCTTCTTTCTTTGTTCTTTTTGTCATTGCTTAGGTATACGGTTTTACTGATTGGTTCGTAATATGCAAATATATGCTATTCAAGAAGTTTTATGTTTGCTGTATTGACATTTTCCAGGCAAGTGGTCTGTAAATGTTATTTCCGCAACCACCTTTCTGCTTTCTGTAGCTTCTTTTGCAGCAAAAAAACTATTATGGAACCAATCAGTGCAGTATTATCCGGCATTACCGGAGGATTGAAATTGTTTTCGGGTATCAAAGGATTGTTCGACGGCGACGACGATGCAAGACGAATGTATGAAAATGCAAGGGCCGCAGAACAGGCTTGGTACAAACGGAATTATTACAACGATTATTTGAACAGCAGCATGGCGCGAGCGGCCATAAAGAGGGTAGAGGATACACTCAGCAAGAAGGCGCGTCAGGGCAGAGCATACGCAGCCATTGGCAGAGCTACCCCTGAGTACTCCTTGGCAACATCGGCCGAAGGATTGCGATCAATGGATGGATTGTTGACCAATCTCGCAGCGAGTGAAAGTGAGCGCCGCAATGGTGTCGACGCACAACATTTGAGCAACATGAACTCCATCAACAGCAACGAAATGGCGTGGAACAGAGGTGTAAGGAAACAGGCTGATGCCGACCTTATAGGCGGTCTCTCGCTCATTGCCGACGCAGTCAAAGGTGTAAAGTGGGGCAAAGAAGAGGAGACTCCGAAAGATAATCAGGGAACAACAAGTGGTGTATGAGACGCAGGATAGGTTACAGAAACAGCAAGCGGATGGAGCTATTCCTGCTTGCCTCAATGCTTGATACAGTGCTGCGCAGCAGGGGAAATGTCGTCGACGAACCTCCCGCAAGATGCAACGACGAAGCGCACAAGGATATTATGGATTCCTTGCGTAAGGCTGATGTGCACGATGTGTCAGTGAGCAAATCCATACTGATGGATGGTCTCGGGAATGGCGACCGAAACACTTCAATTTCGTTCTCGGTATCATTGCCTGAGAATAAGAGTTCAAAGAAACAATTTATGAGTAAAAACAAAAAATAAAAATTATGCTTAACGACAATTTAGAGAACCGGGGGATTTACGGTTATTCAAAATCCAAAGAGAAGAAGCGTATGGATACGATTCTTGACAGTATGCCTGGAAAGGGTATCGAATCGGCCGATGCATTTGTTCCCTCCGAAGGACTTGCCGAAGTAGGTACCACGCTCGACAGAGTGAACAGCACAGTGGATGTGCTTGGCAACAAGGAACAGCGCAGTGAGTTTCACAGAAACATAGCTCGCGAAAGTCTGGTGCCGACCGACACAGAGCAGCGCCGTCGCCGTCAGTTTGTTCTTTCGGATAATGTAATAGACGATGCTGTCGACGAATATTATCAAAACAGGGTGCTTCCCGAATTCACTCAGCAGCGTCAAAGCGCCGAAGATAGGGCCTCGGGAATATTCAGAGAAAATGCTGCCGTTCCGGGTGCCGACCCGCTTGCTACAGTAGGTGCAGCCCGCAATGCCGCCGATCCTGCAAAAGTGATTGGCAACACTATGGAGCGGCTCGACAATGACGAACTGAACAGGATAGCCGATGCCTATGCCCGTTACGGAGGTCTCGACACTGATGCTTACCGTAAACATGCACTTGAACCCAATCTGCAAAACAGGATGTATAGCGATTATGTGAAGCGTAGCACTCCCACCGGCAGCCTTGAATACATTGGTCGCGGAATCATAGATAATTCTATTACAGGCAAGGCAATCAATTGGGGCATAGACAAATTTGCCCAATCCAATACGCAGACAAAAATAGACAGAGAGGGTATGGCAAATTACAATGCCGGCAGAGCTGAAAATTTCGCTGCAGGTGTAGGTTCTCTTATGCTGGACACAGGTGTCTTTGCCGGATTCGGAGGATTGGCCAGAGGTGTTGTCGGGCAGTCTACCTCTTTGCTTACTAAAGGACTTACTTCGCGTTTGCTCGCAAGAGGTGCTTCAAGAGGACTTACCGGCGAGGTCGCTGCGCGTATCGTCGACCGCAATTTCTTGCAGACATTAGGTGCGCGAATTGCACAGAGCGGTTCGGCTCAAGGATTGACTCTTGGCGCATACGATGCTACGAACAGCGTTGTCGACGACCTGCTTTACGGCGAAGGTATCACACCAGGCAAGGTCGCAGGTGCTTTCGGCAAAGGCTTTGGTACAGGTATGGCACTCGGTGTTGTCGGTACTCCCTTGCGTCAGGCGTCAAAAGGGTTGACCGGTGGAAAGAAGATGCTTGCTTCGGCCGGTGTGCTCAGTGCAGAGTCGGCGGTGTTTACTCTCGGTGTAGAGGCGGAGAAACTGGCTGCAGGTGTCGAGGTTGAGCCCATCGACCTTTTGGGTGACTTTGGCGAGAGCGCAGCGACGCTTCTTACCATGCGTATGGCCCATTGGAGACCTCGGGGAGCACAGCAGAAACTGAATGCCGACGGTCGTCTGAGGCCCGAACTTTCGTTCAATCATCTTGAACAGCAGGAGATGCGCAGTGCCGGTGTCAATCCCGGAGAGTTCATATCTCATGTCGAGCAGGCCCTTAATCCCCGTTACGGCGGATTGCGTGGAGTGTTGCGCAACAACTTCATAAGCAATTACGAGAATCTTATGTCAAGCGAGAATCTCTCGGCATCCACACGTTCCAAACTGTTGTATATCGTCGAGAACAAGATGACTTCAACACCTCCTGTAGGAGTCGATTGCAGCATTAACACCACTGATGCCGGCATTGTGGTGGATATAAAGGACAACTTCGGCAGAAGAGTGGAGCGTCGTCCATTTGCCGACCGCAGCGAGGCCGAAGCATTTGTCGACCGCAACAGCGGAGCTCTGCGTCGCAACCGCATAGCGTCGTTGGAAGAGGGCTTGCGTCGCAGCATCGATTCTGAGAACTTTTTCCGTCAAGCAGGAGAATATGCCCGCGAAACAGGTGTCGATGTTAATGAAATTTCAAATGCCATGTACCGTAAGGCGCAGGGCAAGTCACTGAGTTCACGCGACATGCAGCTGCTCGATGACATCATGTATCGTTCGAGCTACAGCGACGCCGAACATGGCAACGTGATGCACAGCATCCGCATGGGCATCGAACAGAGATACGGACTACCCAAGGGCACTTTGCTCACCTCCATTGACAAAAGGGTTTCGGAATGTAGCGAAGCCGAGAACCATGCTCTTGCCGAATATGAGGCAGCCGTGCGCTCTCAGTCGGACAAAATGCAGCAGGGTGTCTCGCCCGAAATGCATGCCGATGCCCAAAGACTTATTGCCGAAAACGGTTTTGAAGGTTACAGCGATGACCAGATAAGAAATTACGAGCAGAGATACAATCGTTCTGTTGCTATGCGTCCCTCGCAGGGTAACCCCGACCTCATGTCATCATACAGAATATTCCGTCCCAACGAATATGAATATGTAAAGGAGCATGGATTCCCTTATCCTGCCGACGGTGAACGGCGCATCAATCGCGGAGGCGCATACAATCCCACCCCCATGCACATGTACAGCCATGACGATCTTGCCCGTATGGCTGTGAAAGCAAGGGATGTTGCAAAGAAATTGAATACCGACATCAAACTAGTCTACGATGTTCACGAACATGACTACAACGCTCCTTTGTCCGGATTTAAAGTGAGTTCAAAGGGATGGCACGATGCAAAGTCAAACGATGTGGTAGTGAACCTTGCGCAGAATGAGAACGTAGATGATGTCAATTACACTGTCGTGCATGAGATTGTAGGACACAAAGGCTTTGACAACCTTTTCGGTAAAGCCTATGAAGATATGCTTGGCGAGATGTATTTCCGTCTTACACCCGAAGTGCAGGCACAAGTAAGAAGAGTACAACGCGAGGGTTACGCAAATATTGAACAGGCGCTGGACGAATATCTGGCAAGAATGACTGAGACACTCGACCAGACACCCGCCGAGCGTAGTATGATGCGTCAAATGAAATATTTTTTGCAATCTTCGCTCAACCGCATTGGTGTACCCATAAGGGACATTGACGAAAACAGATTGAGGATGCTCCTACAACAACACCGTAAGGCCATAGAGAACAGAATGCCTGCAAAACAGCATCGTCAGAGCGTCTTCGGCTCCTTCAGAAGTTCCCATCTCGACGATTCTCAGTATGAGAGTGCGTATGGCGAGGGCTCGGCTATGATGAGAAACAGATTCCGCTTCATCGGTGAGAAGGGAGCAGCCAATCTCAAGAATTTGAAGAAGAATAAGTTTTCAAGCGACTTGAGTACTGCAAAATATCTGAATCGCAAAAAGAGTGACGCAGCACGCATTAAAAGAAGTACCGGATGGGAAATAGGTGCCGATGGCAAGTGGAGATTCGAGATTGACGACAGCGGAATGGAGGTAAACTATTATCCCGATTTGAAGTTAAGTCGCGAGCATCCTAAACTTTTCGATATATATAAAAAGGTAAGATACGGCGAACCCATACAATGGACATCGTCAATGGAAGGTCAGCTGAAAAAAATCAAGTCCTTGTTAGGAAAGTATGAAAGAGAGGGTGTAAAGCTTCCCGACGCGGTGCCCGATGATATTCTCTATGATGCATATCCCGAATTCAAGGATATAAATGTTGTCTATAGGAATATGGGCAGGGGGCTTTCGAAATATTCACCCCGTGAAAAGACGCTCTACATCAACAGTCAGGCCATCGGCACAAACGCTCTTAACAAGAGTGTGGCTATGGAGATGCAAAAGATGATTCAGGCATACGAAGGATTTTCTCAGGGATACCCTTTGAAACCTTTCCTTTCCGATGAACTCTACCACCAGGTCAACGAGCCGCTGATTCACACTTTGGATGCGAGAAGTCCCGGTAATCATTACTACGACGGCGACAATGGAAGGCGCATAAAAGGATTACTGCGGGAAAACTATGGCATTGAAAATATAAACGAAGTCCCCGGCGACCCCGATAAGTTCGATGATTTCCGTCTCTCAATGATTCGTGCCACACCATCCGCCCAGTCGGGCAATGTAGAGGTACGCAATGTGGGAGAGCGTTTCGACTACTCTGAGGAGGAAAGGAAAATTCCCTCGATGTACACCGAGTCAATTTCTCGTGAACGCCAGGTCAGCCCCAATTCTGTAGGCGATTTATATATGATGCTTAAAGGGCCTCTGGATATCATAAAGGAGATGGGATTGTGGAAGTATTATCGTTCTAATAAAGGAAAATTCAACGACAGAGGTTTATATATGGATGGTAAAGACACTGAAAATCCTAAAGGTTGGAACGACTACATCCGTATTTTCGGCTACAATGATGATTGATTGTGTAAACTAAAACTATCAGCATAGATGAACAAGTTTTTGAATCATCGAGTAAGAGCAGGGCACAGCAATGGGGAAGAGAGGCTCCCGAAGGGACATAAAAGGGAAACAGCCTTTCTCGAAAAGTGTGCCTCGTGCTGGTACTCTC
>JAFYLO010000122.1 GCA_017557045.1 Bacteroidaceae bacterium
GAACGCTCATATTGCCGTCTTTCGCACCACTGGTAAGTGGAAATTCCATTGTCGACAATAAAAGGTTGACCACCGATGCGCAATTCGAAATTGAAAGTATCGGCATGTGAGTGTCCGGGAATGTACGATGCGGCAATACCGCCCACATCCATGCGAAGCTCATATTTATCGCTGTCCGCACAATGGTATCCCGAAGCATCGCTGATGCCTGCGCTCCACTCTACACCAAGACGCGAAGCATAGTCGTACAGTTCGGCAGGTGTCGGTGCTATACCCTCGGCCGAATCGTTGAACAGCGGGAATGTACCATCACTATAAGAAATCGCCTGCAACCATCCGAGCATAGCGGCAGCCTTGTCGCGCATGAAACTGTACAATGATTCCTGCCCATCGAAACGACTGTTGTTCTGCAACAGATTCACAGCATCGAGTACCCTGTCGAGGATGATACAGTGATACATGGGCGACTGTTCGAAGTTGGCACCGTCGGCAAGCGTCTGTTCCTCAAGTTGCTCCATCAATCCCGTGGAGGCTGCATAGTACATTTTCTTGTCGTCGAAATATATACCTCCCCACAGCAGAGCAAAAAAGTCCTCAAGCAGATGGTTGCCGGCAAGATTGTATTCAAGATTGTCATGCAGGATTCTCAATTGCGAATAGAGCGACGTTTCTGTCTCCCTTAATTTTCCGGCAGAAAAATCTGTGCGGTGCTTGGTAATGAATTTTATCCAGTTGACGCTTCTAAGTGCTATGCAATAGGGAGACATTCCTATCGCGTTTATCCCCTGCGAGCCGATGAAACGCATTATCCATCCGTAACCTTCGTCGAAGTTCATCGACGGTTGCAGAAGATATTCCATATAATTGATATTGAAACTCCACAACGGACCAAGTTCCTTATAGTCCCAAGTGCCGTCGAAACGTTTCTTTATATTAAGGAATGTAAATTCCTTGCCGCTGCACGACTCGTATTTGTCAATCGGAGCTGATAGTTGCAAGGGCACTCCCTCTTTATACAGAGAGAAATTGTACTTCCGTCCCAAAAGCCTGCGAACAATTTTGCGCAGACGGCCGAGGCACTGATGAAGCACCTGACCGCTGCGCAAATATTTTATAGTATTGTAATATAGTTCTAATTTACCCATTACGACAAGAGGTTATAAACGCTTTTCATTATATCAACAGAGCTTTTAAAAGTATAATTTTCAAGCACATGTCTACGACCGGCCTGTCCCATTTCAGCAGCAAGTTTTTTATCTGAAATAATCTCCATTATACGTTCGGCAGCAGCTTGGGCATTATTCTTAGGAACAACGTATCCGGCAATACCATCTGGTACAACCTCTTTGAAGCCATCGGCATCGGCAACAACTACAGGGACTGCACATGACATAGCCTCTACAACAGCAACTCCGAAGCTTTCACTGTCGCTGCGTGATAAGGCAACATACACATCCAACTGTGACAAAAATTCGGGAACAGAATCATTTGGAATACGACCCAAGAAATTCACTTTATCGGTCAATGAAAGACGTTCCGTTTGTGCCTTCAGATTTTCAAGTTCCATACCATCTCCGGCTATATTCAACCTCAAATCTAAATGTCTGCACTTATCAACGACTATCGCAAAAGCATCAATCAAAGTATCAATACCGTAAATATAGGATAATGTCTTTACCGTACCAATGGTAATAACATCTTTTTGTGCTATTTCGGATTTAGGCTTGAATTTATCAACGTCAACACCAAACGGAGTTACAGTAATCTCTTTTTTGGTGTATTGCGCAACTTCACGTGCCATACAGCAACTGGTCGATAGTATCTTGTCAGCCTTTGACAAATTAAATTCGAACAAGTTGCGATGAATAAATGACACTTTTGGGAATATATATGCATCGGAACCCCATAGAGAGACTATCAGCGGATGAAAGCCGGAGAGAACCCCAAGCATACCATAGCTCGTAGCATAATGAGCATGAACAATATCAGGTTTAAACTCACTAATGTGACGTCGTAAATTAAAAATAGGTTTAAGATAACTTATTTTTTCGAAATGCCCATTTTTTCTCTGTGCCTTAATTTTGCCGAAAATATCATAAAAATACAACTTTACATTATCTATTTT
The DNA here is from genome assembly GCA_017557045.1 of Bacteroidaceae bacterium. GTDB lineage: Bacteria > Bacteroidota > Bacteroidia > Bacteroidales > Bacteroidaceae > HGM04593. The sequence goes on from JAFYLO010000122.1 coordinate 2,126, forward strand.
ACTATAATAGTCGTAATCTTTATTGTTAAGGCTAAATAACGCTACGTCGTAACCACTTTCGGCGATAGCTTTAACCCATCGTTTGGTATGATCGCTGCTCGAATCAGAAAGAATCATTATACGCTTTTTTCTCTCAGTAGGAATTTGTGCCCAACCGGAGTTCAGCGCAGATGTAAAATCATCAAAAGTAACAGATTCCTTAATCTTGGCTTCAGCGTAAAGTCGCTTGATGAATCCCGAAACAAGACACTTGGGACAACCTGATTTTATAAGTGTCCGCACAATATATGGTCTATAAAGTGACGACCAAACAGAAAAAAACAATTTCCCATAATGCTGACGCACATTTATAAAACGGTTAAGGTAGTAAATGTATGTCTTACCGGGTAACATGTTTTTATTTGTAGCAGCACCCACCTTATGATAAATTACAGAATCAAGGACACAAGCCATCTTCACTCCTTCGGCCTGCATACGCATTGAAAACTCAAAGTCCTCCTCGCCAAAGAAGAAACGCTCAGTCAGCAAGCGACCATCGGCATCAAGAAGTTCGGGCGAAAAGAAAAGTGCACAACCTGTGACAAAGCCAATAGGAATATACTCCTTCTCTTTAATATCCGCATCAGTCTGACCTGCATAATAGTATTTTCTGAATCCCAAAGAAAGTTTGCCGCCACAGTTCCAGATTTTCTCCTTGTCGTAAAAGAAATGGATTTTAGGCGTAAGCACTCGATAGTCGGGGTTACGCTGTGAGAAGGTCACCAATTTTGTCAGAAAATCGGGAGTAACCTCGGTATCATTGTTCAACAGCAAATAGTAATCAGGATTATATTTGCGAGCATAAGCTATACCCTTATTGTTGCCTATTGCAAAGCCATAGTTCTTATCAAGCGGAAGAATCTCACACGAAATTTCACCATTGTGAACACCAATCCACTGCCCTATGCGCTCTACCGAATCGTCGGAAGAACCATTATCCACAACAAGGGCATGAAAACTACCCTTCAGCGCCAATAAAGAATTGAGACAGGCCAACGTATCGTCCGCACCGTTCCAGTTCAAAATAATTATTACTATTTTTTTCATTTGCAAAAAACAATATTTATTTACCGACAAGTTCTGTTTTTCCGGTGTGAGTATTATCCTCTATCCTCTTGCCTGCAATCAGGTAAAGTATAAAAATCCATGCAGGCACTTCGAAAAACTGAAGATGGTAGAAATATATCTCAAACCAACCCATACACAACATGCCTAAATAGAAATAATAGACAAGATTCACAAATAAACCACGAGTCTTCAATGCCAATAATTTCACAACATAATAGATGGAGGATACAACAGTAACCACCATTACAAACTGCGCGGCTGTCGTATGAATATAGATGGTTCCGAAGAATGCGCGCACATTGGAGCCGTTGATTCCATTGTAGATGAAGAATGGATTGACAGGGTCCACAAATTCATGTCCCGTAACAGCATAAATAAGATTAAGCACATTGACAAGCAGAACATCGAAATTACTTTGTTCAAGAATACCCATCTGCAAGTCCTGACTCCATCCAAGAATACCACTAACCACATAATGCGCGAAATTCTTGTATATAATTTCGAAGATAACATCAAACGTTGCCACCTCTTCCTGTCCCAGCACAAGGGCGAAAGAGTAGGTTACTAAAAAGACAATGAAACTAAATATCAACACCTTGATTACAAGCCCCGCCTTCAGCTGCATCTTTCCCGAAAAGAGCCTCATGCAGAAGCCTGCCATCGCTGGGATAAGCACCCACGACTTTACACCATACATAAGCGTAACAAAAAACATTCCCATTATCAGCAGTATATAGTACCAATGTTTTTTGTCTATCTTATAGATGTAAATTATCGATAGTGCGTGGAGCACACGATGCAGGTGTCCCCAAAAGCCGGCACCGCAATAATCGTATCCGAAGTCTTCGGTTCCCGGCAAATAGGGGCTGCTGCCTACCATTGATACGAACCTTAGTATAAATGCAATGACCACTACCGTTGTAAATGAGGTCAACACATTCATATTTACATTATCCTTGATGACACCGCCATTTTCTGCTCTTACTTTATCACGGAAAGCCAATCCGAAAATAAAGCTCGGCACGGCAAAGATAACAAGTCCCACCATCCACACAAGAAGGCTCGGATAATAAAACTCGGCAACACCGAAATTACCACAACATAGCAGTGTTACGGTAAGCATGAATGCGTAAGGAAGCATCAGCATATTAAGCGGCGTATATATTGTACGCCACATCTTCCAGTCGCAATAGGCAAGTACGCCTATTTCGACATACAACGCTACGAGTGATATAAAATCAGTCAGTCCCATCAGCTCTTTTCAACTTACTATTCTTGACACTTTCTATTGAGAATGCACAAAGCACAAAAAGCAGAATCTCGGCAATGCTCCATACTGCCGCTGCTGCATAGTATGTATACTCCTTGCCGAAGAGCAACATCAACGACACGGACATCACACCTACAATCCATATATTCCGCTCGAACAATTTGGAGGCGCCCAGATTGACAAGTCCAACAATACCTGCAATGTAATTCATACATCCGAACACTATTACAGGAGACATCAGCCACATAAGATACTTAGCAACCGTATAGTCGAGTTTGGGCATCATCCACACAACCAAGCGAGGCGAGCAGGCAAAAACCAATGCCACCACAGCAAGCAACATGAACGACATGCGCAACATCTTATGGAGTTTGGCGACATTATCGCGCATATCCCCGTCATTGAACATACGGCTGGCATGAGGGAAGATAGCCATGGGAAGGGCATTTATGATTGATTGTCCCGCCTTGACAAGTTTCTCCACAGCGCCATAAATGCCGACAGCAGTCTCGCCAACAAGCACTCTCAGGAGGAATACATTGGAATTTCTGTAAAGTTCCATGCCTATGTTCGAAACGAATATATGCCAGCCATCTTTCAACAGTTCCACAATATCACTCCATCGCGGCACTGCAAAGTAGAGCCCATAGTGGCGAAAAGCAATATACATGCTCAATACACCGGCTGCAATATATCCGCAGGAATTGAGTATAAGGATATATATATAATCACCCTCCTCCCTGATGAGTATAAACACAAGCACCGCAAAGACAATCTTAGACACAACGTTCACTATAGTCATGTAGCGCATCTGCTCCATTCCCTGGAAAAGCCATACGGGGATAAAGACATCTCCAAAGACTATTCCGAGTGCAAACAGATACATCAGAACATCATCCGCGTCCATCAGCATAAAAACTCCGACACCCGCAATTACGGCTGCTACGGAAGAGAGCAACAAGCGCGCACCGATGGCAGCATTGAATATGCGGTTGACCTCGGCCCGGTTGTCGCGGTTGATGGAAATCTGCCTTGTAACTGAAAAACGGAAACCGTATGTACCGAACATCACAAGATAGAGTGCGATTCTGTATATGAATTCATAGGCTCCATATGTCTTGAAGCCAAGAATTGCAACCAGATAAGGTACCAGGAAGAAACTGATTATCTGGCTGATGGAATTGAGCAGAGAGATTGAGAAGAAATTCTCAATTATCCTGTTGTACTTTTTTATGTATGAGCGGAGATCCATCTATGCTATTTCTCTGCTATTTTTCTTACGGCACCCTTGAGTTTGTCGCCTACAATCAACCACGATATATGGCCGAAAACAGTAAGGAACAAGAATCCCACAAGTATAAACAATTTGCGCGGACCCGCAGGAAGGAAAGGAATGACAGCAGGCTGCATAACTGTGTAGACAGGAGTACGCTCCTGTACTTTGGCTCTTGCAATCTCCTTCTGCTGTGCCATCTGATTGTATATGCCGTATGCCAACTGCATTTCGTTCATCAGTCTCTCCTCCTCGGCCTTATACTGCATCTTCAGTGTTCCGAGCATATGCTTGTCCATGTAACGGGCATACTCCTCCTGCTTTTTGTGATATTCCGCCTCAGCCTCCTTAAAGAGTTTTTCACTGTAAAGATAGTCCTGCTGCGATTTATTGGTGCGGTACTTTGTTACATACTCCTGGAGCAACGATGCAACCCTGTCAGCAACCTGGGCTGCAATTTTGGCATCCTGCATCATTACGTCTATTGTAATCACATTGTTGCCGACATCCACTGAAGTCCACACCTTCTTGCGCAGTCTGTTAATCACACTATGCTGCTTTTCGGAATAGCTGTAATATGATACATCTTCGGGGATGCTTGCCGCGCCTCTATCCTTTGGCAAAATCATCTCTTTCAATCTCGCGGGAAGGGCAAGTATATATTCCCACCAAGGCTTGCTCTGTTTGTTGGCAATATAGTCGAACAGCGTAGTCTTTATCTCGCCGTCTCCCGATGTAACCTCCATGGAATAGAGGTCGGAGAGGAATGTCGTAGAGCCTGTTATCTGAGGATACAGTTCGGGATAAAGTGCATCTTCGGCCGAAAGGTTTCCGACATTCACTCCTGCCATAGATGCCAATGAACTTAACCCGGAGAGGGAACTTCCCTGCGATGATTCGGGAGCAAGCACTACAATACTTTCATACTCGCGGGGGATGCTGAAAGCCACAATCAGTCCGACAACAACTGCTATGATGCAGTTCCGCACAAGTCTGCGACGGTCGGCCCAAATACTATGCAAGAGAGGTACGATATCATCTATTTTCTTATCTAAATTCAAGTCCATAATTTCACTCTTATTTTAAAAGATTTATAAGTGCAAGTACCACGGTTGCCAATGATGCCGATGTTGACGAGAGGCTGAGTATCTCTGTTGTGCTCATGCCCTTACGCGCAATCTTGCTGGGGACAATTATCTGACAACCCGGCTGTATGAGATCCTTGCTGTTCTTGCTTGCCTTTGCTACGGTTCCGTTCATATACACCACGATGGCTTTAGACTTCTTGGCATTCATTCCGTATCCACCGGCCTGCTCTATGTAATGCTTGAGCTTGGCTCCGTCCTTGTATGCAACAGCGTTGGGGAACATAACATTTCCGTCAACCTTTACGGTATTTGTTATCTGCGGTATTATAAGTCGGTCGCCATCTTCAAGAACTATATCAGCATCACTTCCGGGATTCTTTAAAGCCTTGTCAAGTTCTATACCTACCTGCATCACAGGCTTGATGTCCATTGCACTGATATCCAGTGAATCCATCTGCTTCTGTACGGTCTTCAGAGCCTCAAGCATTCGTGTACGCTGCTCGGCTGTCATCTTTCTTTCCAATCGGGCACCCTTTGTATATGCCTTATCGGTTATTCCGCCTGCGTTCTTTATGATGTCGCTCAGGCGCAATCCTTTGCGGTCGAGTACATATGTTCCGGCAAATGATACCTCACCCGACACCTCTACGTTCTGTTGCTCATAGTACATCGGTGAACGACGTACATATACAGCATCGTAGGGTTGGAGTGTGAATCCGGGTGTACCCGATACGACAAGTCCTTTATTGATTGAGAATGTGAATATCTCTGCTATTGTATCACCCGACACTGTAGCCTCAGAGTCGCGCTTACGACGGGCAACATCCACCTTCGCTGTAGAAGCCTTGTCTTTGAGACCGCCTGCCTGCAGTATAAGATCTTCGATTGAAGTATTTTCTGCAAAACGGTATTTTCCGGGGAATGCAACCTCGCCATGTATCATGAGCACCTTAGGCTCCTCTACTTCATTTATACTTGGAACATAAAGCACATCGTTGGGGCGCAACTGAATGTCAGTAGATGTTCCCGCCATTATTCCTTTGATATCTACCGAGAGATTCTCCATTGTCATGTCAGGCAAACGGCGGTTCAGAAGTGCACGGTTCACAAAAGCATCGGGACGCAGGCCTCCGGCCTTTTCCACCAGTTGCTTGACTGTATTGATACCTCCGCCACACTGGAATTTTCCGGGACGGAAAAGCGCACCTTTGACCTCTACAAGATTTTCGAATGTTTCGCTTATGGAGTCTACTGTCATAATATCGCCGTCGCGCAGTGCGAAGTTCTTCTGCTCACTTGCATTGAGAGTGAAAATCTGACGCTCACGCTCACCCATGCGCTCCAAGCGGACATCGCCTCTGTATGCATCGCGAGTGAATCCTCCCGAATAGCGCAAAAGGTCGGCTACAGTTTCCGAAGGCTTCATTTCGTAGTACATAGGACGCTTCACCTTACCCTCAACATTTATAAGACAGTCGTATGTGCCTACTGTTATGACATCACCATCCTCAAGACGAACATCGTCGCCTGTCTTGCCGTTGAGCAGATAGTCGTAAACATCAAGAGATACGACCTCCTTGTTTCCACGTGAGACCTTTATGGCACGCAGCGTACCAATGTCGTTTACACCACCGGCCTGATAGAGAGCATGGAAGACCGAGGCGAAAGCCGACAGCGAATATGTACCGGGATTTTCAACCTCACCCATAACTCTTACCTGTATTGTGCGGATTGCACCAAGAGTAAGTTTTATGTTTGCATTGGGAGTCTCTGCCGTAATTCCCGCGTATATCTGTCCGAATTGCTCCTTGAGATAGGCATCTGCCTCCTTTACTGTCATACCATTGAGGTAGACGAGGCCCAGATTCTCAACATTGATATATCCGTCGGGTGATATTATATCGCTTGCCGAAGATTGAGCAGCTCCCCATATATCCACTATCACCTCATCGCCGGGACCGAGTTTGTAATTTGCCGGAGTAGAAATATTCAGATTGGGTTCAAAATTCAACTGTTTGTCCTTGAATATATTATGGCCGAAGATTTTTATTTTCTTGTTTATCTCCTCTTCCATTCTTATCAAGTCCATTGAGTCGGGAATAAGCACATCGAGTGAATCCTTGAAATATCCCATCTCTTCGGTCAGAGTCTGCTCTCCGCGCACTCTCACCAATTCATTATTATCGTTCTTTGCAACTTTTTTCTTACTCTTGTCGCGAGTGATGTACTCTTGCCTGATTCTGTTCAGCTGATCCTTGCTTACACCTTTTTTAAGCAGCTGCATCACAATGGATTTACTATCCGTACCCTTATTCTGCTCATCCTTTATGAATTGCAGAATCTCTTCATCAGTCATTGAAGATAAGGTCGACTTTCTATCACCCTCTGTCGCTGCCTTATAATCATTTCGCATCTCCTGTTTGTTATTTGTTCTCCTGCTTGTATAGCCGCTGTTTTGCGCAAAGGCAAGTTGTGCAACAAACAACAATACCAAAAATAAGTTTAATTTATGCATAAAACTATTTTGTTAAATAATACTCGATTTATAAATAACTGTAAAGATAGTGCTATTTTTCCTAAAAAGTGTACATAAAATAGTAAAATTGAACAAATATGACATTTTTTCGCTATCTTTGATGATAAACATCGAAGATGTTTGGCACTCGCCGTAAAAAACATCGAAGTAAACTTCATGTTTTTTGCTCGTTGTTGCTATCTTTGATGATAAACATCGAAGATGTTTGGCGCTCGCCGTAAAAAACATCGAAGTAAACTTCATGTTTTTTGCTCGTTGTTGCTATCTTTGATGGTAAACATCGAAGATGTTTGGCACTCGCTGTAAAAAACATCGAAGTAAACTTCATGTTTTTTGCTCGTTGTTGCTATCTTTGCACATAAATGCACGTTGGGAGATTCACATAGGACGCCCTGCAATAATAACGTAAAAACATTATAATTATTATATATAAGGTATGAAAGCATTTGTTTTTCCCGGTCAGGGAGCACAATTCACAGGTATGGGAAAAGACCTGTACGACAATAATGAGACAGCAAAAGAGCTTTTCGACAAAGCAAACGAAATATTAGGATTCAACATTACAGAAATAATGTTCAACGGCACAGCCGAGGAACTCAAAGAGACTAAAGTAACACAACCCGCCGTATTCCTCCACTCGGTAATTTCGGCAATAGCATTGGGCGAGGAGTTTACCCCCGATGTTGTAGCAGGCCATTCACTTGGTGAACTATCGGCACTTACTGCAGCCGGAGCACTCACATTCGAAGACGGCCTCAGATTGGTATCGGCAAGAGCATTCGCCATGCAGAAGGCGTGCGAAGCAGCCCCCTCTACAATGGCAGCCATCATAGCACTGCCCGACGAAAAGGTTGAGAGTATCTGCGCCGAAATAACAGCCGGCGGTAACCTTGTCGTGGCAGCCAACTACAACTGTCCCGGCCAGATAGTAATCTCTGGTACAAACGAAGGAGTAAGCCTCGCATGCGAAGCACTGAAAGCAGCCGGCGCCAAACGCGCACTTCCCTTGAGCGTAGGCGGCGCATTCCACTCTCCCCTCATGCAGCCCGCAAAGGAGGAGCTTGAAGCAGCAATACTTGCAACAACATTCAGTGCCCCCCGCTGTCCTGTATACCAGAATGTGGATGCCAAGCCCCACACCGACCCCGAAGAGATCAAGAGCAACCTCATAGCACAGCTCACCTCTCCCGTACTCTGGACAGCAAGCGTGCAGAATATGCTCGCCGACGGAGTAAGCGAATTTACAGAATGTGGTCCCGGCAACGTACTGCAAGGACTTATAAAGAAGATAAAAGCATAAACTTAAGCAATAATGTCAAAAATAATAATATACCAGCTGTTGCCCCGACTTTTCGGCAACGACACAGAGAACTGCATTCCCGCAGGAGACATCACCACAAACGGATGCGGCAAATTCAACAAAATAACAACAAAGGCACTCGGTGAGATAAAGAAGCTCGGAGTAACCCACGTATGGTACACCGGCATCATAGAACATGCAACCTGCACCGACTACAGCGCATACGGCATCACCCCCGACCACCCCGCAGTAGTAAAAGGAAAGGCAGGCTCACCTTATGCCATTAAAGACTATTACGATGCCGACCCCGACCTTGCAGAGAACATCCCCGCCCGCCGCGAGGAGTTCCGCGCCCTTGTAAATCGCACACACGATGCAGGCATGAAGGTGATAATGGACTTCATTCCCAACCATGTAGCCCGCCACTACGAGAGCGACAACCGCCCCAAAGGCACATACGACTTCGGCGCACACGATGAGAAGGATTGCTTCTTCAAAGGACACAACAACTTCTACTATTTGGGCAATCAGCCCTTCGGCGAAGATATTGACACAAAGTGCGGCTGCGAAGAGGCCTACAGCGAAAGCCCCATGCGTGCCACCGGCAACGACTGCTTCGGCATTCCCCACCGCAACGACTGGTACGAAACAGTAAAGCTCAACTACGGTGTCGACTACAGCACCGGACAGCAGCAGTTCACACCCATACCCGACACATGGGTAAAAATGGTAAAGATACTGCTCTACTGGGCAAGTCAGGGCATCGACGGATTCCGTTGCGACATGGTGGAACTCACCCCCGTAGCCTTCTGGCAATGGGCAGTACCCCAAGTTAAGGAACAGTATCCCGACATCATCTTCATAGGTGAAGTCTACCAGCCCCACCTCTACCGCAGCTACATATATCAGGGACACTTCGACTACCTCTACGACAAGGTGGGACTCTACGACACCCTGCGTGCAATCTGCGAGAACAGAGGCAACGTATACGGCATCACCTCAACCCTGCAACAGACAGCCGACATCAGCAAGCACATGCTCACCTTCCTCGAAAACCACGACGAACAGCGCATAGCATCGGACTTCTTCGCAGGAGACGGTTTCAATGCCGTACCCGCCCTCATAGTATCGGCAACAGTAGGTGTGCAACCCTTCATGTTCTACGCCGGTCAGGAACTTGGCGAAAAAGGCATGGACGCAGAAGGTTTCAGCGGAACAGACGGCCGAACCACCATTTTCGACTATTGGAGCGTTGACACCCTGCGTCGCTGGAGCAACGGAGGCAAATACAACGACGCCCGTCTGACAGCAGACGAGAAGAGACTGCAAAAGATATACTCGCAGATACTCAACCTCTGCAACAGCGAAGAGGCACTGAGCGACGGTACATTCTACGACCTGCAATATGCCAACCCCAATTCGGCACACTACGATGCCTTCAATGTATATTCTTACATACGCGCAACCGAAAAGGAACTTCTGCTCATTGCAGTAAACTTCAGCAAGGAGACACGTATACAGGAGATAAGAATCCCCTCCGAGGCATTTACATACCACAACATAGAGCCACAGGAAAAGAGCATAAAAGCAACAGAACTGCTCAGCGGCAAAAGCATCAAATGCAAACTGCACCCCGATGCTACAATTCCTGTAACCATCCCCGCCCTCGGCGGAGTAATATTAAAAATGGTTATATAACAACCATTAAAACTCAAATTATCATGAAAAAAGCAATAATGACAGCACTGCTTCTCTGTGTGGCATTCCTCGCCCCCCAAGCACAGGAACAGTTCGACTACAAACTTGTGAAAGAGATAATCGACAACGAAAGGACATACTACAACGACATCCTCAAGCTCTACCTTGCCGACGACCCTCTGTTGCGCACCGATGACGTAGCACTCATATACTACGGCCAGTCCTACCTGCCCACATACACAGGCGGCAACGATGCAAACGAGAAGGCCCTAAAGTCCTATGTAGCCACCGGCAATCAGGCAAAGATGTACGAGACAGCAAAGAAGATACTCGCCTACAACCCCGTAAGCCTCAATGCCCTCTTCTACGCATGGCTATCATCGCAAAGTCTCGCCAAGCCCGCCGAAGAGACCGACTCCTATGTGAAGAAATACCTGAGGATACTCGAAATGATAACCACTATGGGCGATGGTAAAAGCAGCAATAACCCCTTCCGTGTAATAGTACCCGATGATCAGGACCACGTAATGTACGGAATGTTGGACATTGAGAATGTAGTATCGCGCAACCTCGACACAAAGATACTGTGCAACATCATAGGCGTAACACCAAGCGCCAAGTTCAACTCGCGCACAATGTACTTTGACATAAGCCGATACCTCTCACACACAGCAAAGAAAAGATAATTTATACACAACACAGATGATGGCTGCCGCTACCAACAGAGGCAGCCATCATCTGCAATAACAGACTACAAGCGTGAAAAAATTCATACGCATCATACTGACCACACTCGCCCTGTTCCTGCTGCTGAGCATAGGGACAGTAATACTGTACCGTTTCATCCCCGTCCCGGTAACCCCGCTGATGCTCATCAACAAAGCGACCGATGGCACACCTATAAACTACCGTTGGGTGCCGATTGAGAAAATAACTCCTAATTTGTCGCTTGCCGTAATAGCCTCCGAGGACAACCGCTTCATGCAACACAACGGATTCGACCTCAAAGAGATAAAGAAAGCACGCGAAGAGGCAAAAGCAGGCACACGTTTCCGTGGCGCAAGCACCATAAGCCAGCAGACAGCCAAGAACCTCTTCCTATGGCCCGACCGCACATGGTTGCGCAAAGGGTTCGAAGCATACTTCACCGTGCTTATAGAACTATTCTGGGACAAGGAGCGAATAATGGAAGCCTACCTCAACTGCATAGAAATGGGCAAAGGCATATACGGTGCAGCAGCTGTGGCAGAAAAACACTTCGGCACCACCCCCGACAAGCTCACCGCAGGCCAATGCGCACTGATAGCCGCCACACTCCCCAACCCACTGCGCTTCAACTCGGCAAAACCATCGAAATATGTACTGAAGCGAAAGAGTGATATTCTGAAGAACATGAACAATCTGCCAAAGAACCTGAAGTTGCAGTAGATTCCAAGTGATTAAGAAGCTGTTTAAGGGAGGTTCGCATAACACAAACAATCTTGGTGGACAAAAAATTGAAAAGGAGGCCAGAAAACTTCAATTACAAAAGACAAATGCAATTATTTACCGTATTTCATCGTTTATAATCGATAAAATCACTATCTTTACAAGCGTTATCAATTACGAACGATATGGAAGTATTAGTTAGACAGCATTATTTGAACAAGATAGAGAAATATCTTGGGAAAGATACAATTATAGTTTTGACCGGACAGAGGCGCGTAGGTAAAAGTTATACGCTGAGGATGATTCGTGACATCAAAACCAAAGACGAGAGCAACAATATCATCTACATCGATAAGGAAAAGAAGGCTTTTGATCACATCAAGACCTATCAAGATTTGAATGCTTACATAGATGCTCATTACCAAACAGGTAAGATGAACTATATCCTCATTGATGAGATTCAGGAGATTGAGGATTTTGAACGTACAGTCAGAAACTATATAACTGAACCTGACGCAGAAGTCATCGTTACAGGCAGTAATGCTAAAATGCTAAGTAAAGAACTCAGCACTATTATTGGTGGTCGATACAAAGAGATTTATGTGCAATCGTTGAGTTATAAAGAGTTCCTGCAATTCCATTGTTTACAGGACGGAGATGATGCATTGGCCAAGTATATCCAGTTCGGTGGTCTTCCCGGCCTTATTAAGATGGGACTGGATGAAGATGATGCGATGGAGTATCAAAAGGATGTCTTGAACACCGTTCTTTTAAAGGATGTAATCTCCAGAAACAATATCCGCAATGTTTCATTTTTGGAGAAGCTGACCAGTTTCATTGCAGATAATATCGGTAAGATTATATCAGCTTCAAGTATATCAAAATACATGAAATCGCAAGGAACAAATGTTTCTTCTGATACGATTATCGATTATGCTCAATATCTTGAGGATGCATATATCATACATAAAGTAAATAGGTATGATATTCACGGCAAGCGTCTTTTTGAAAGTAATGACAAATTTTACTTCGAAGATCACGGACTGAGAAACGCTCAAGCTGAAGGAACTCGTGAAGGCGACATAGAAAAGGTTGTTGAAAACATCATCTACCAGCATCTAATCAACATGGGATACAAAGTCAATGTAGGTCAGTTGCAAGCCGGCGAAATAGATTTTGTTTGTACAAAGAAAGCCGGTGCCAAACGAATATACATTCAGGCTGCATATTTAATTGCGAACGACGAAACCAGAGAAAGAGAATTTGGAAATCTGCACAATATAAAAGACAATTATCCCAAATATGTAGTATCAATGACTCCAGGTGTTACTCGCAGTGACGATAATGGCGTCATACACCTGCATTTGAGAAATTTCTTAATGCTTGAAAATTTGGATTAAGAAGAGAATATTTTGCTTAACTTTATCATAAATGATGAATATAGGATGCGACTCGGAAGAAAAAAATCAAGTAAACTTGGTTTTGTTTTTCACTCGCCTTTCACTATATTTGCAAACAAGTTTGCGATAATCGGCTACACTCATTACGTATGAACTGAATTATCGCAAAGTCCTGCGCCGATAGTTCTCTCTAATGGAGAAGAACGGGAGGGTGGGACAAGACATATAAAAAGGCGTTTACTACGCTTTGATTTTGACGTTCTGAAATCCTAGGAAAATTTCAAGATGCAAGTCAAAAACAAAGCAACGTAGATGCCCCGTAGGTGTGTTATATACATACCTCAAATACCTGTATAGCCATTGGTGTATCCGTATGCCATTGGCAACTATTGGTATAGAGGAATTGTTATACATATCGGCGTGGGGCTTCGGCGTTGCTCGTTTCGACTTGCAAGGCCATTTCCTAGGAGCCTCAGAACGTGAAGCGAGCGACAGTGCAGGGCTTCACGCTCTTTTTTTGTGTCTTGAAGTTCAATCATTTCTTATAAATATTAGGGTTGCCGGAGTCCTAAGCCCTACAAACTTTGACACAGCGTGAGTACAAAGTTTTTCAATAATGGACTTGGCAATACGCTTTTTGATAAGCTGAAAGGTATTGCATCGGAGATGGCAACATTCGACCGCTTTTTGGCAGTCGTTGGTTTCTTTCGTTCATCGGGTTATTTCAAGTTGCGTAAGGAGTTGGGCGATATATCCGAGATTAAAATCTTGGTTGGTATCAATATCGATGATATTTTCCGTAAGCACAACAAAACTCTTTTGATGCTTGCCGACGAGGAGAAGGCAAAGGAAATCTATCACAATGGTTTCAGGGAGGACATTGTAAATGCCCAATACTCTCCCGAAGTTGAAGAAGGAATCTTGCAGATGTGCGAAGACCTTGTTTCTGGTCGCTTACAGATGCGTATTCACGCAACGAAGAACCTGCACGCCAAATTTTACTTATGCTTACCGCAAAACCATAGCGAGCATAGCGATGGTTGGGTAATAATGGGTTCATCCAACATCTCCGATTCAGGTTTAGGTATCAAGCAACCGCCACAATATGAACTTAATGTGGCAATGAAAGACTTTGACGATGTCAAGTACTGCTCCGATGAGTTTTGGGCATTATGGAATGAGGCTGTTCCATTAACAGCAGAAGATATTGAAGAGTACAAGAAGAAAACATATTTGGGCTATCAGCCTACCCCATACGAACTATACATCAAAGTGCTTATCGATACTTTTGGCGACCAAGTGGAAGATGATTTTTCCATTCAGTTACCCGATGGTGTCAAAGATTTGAAGTATCAGAAAGATGCCGTTATTCAAGGCTATCAGATGCTGATGCAGCATAATGGTTTGTTTCTTGCCGATGTTGTGGGTTTGGGAAAGACTATGATTGCCACAATGATTGCCGCACGCTTTGTAGAGGCTAACGGCAAGAATACCAATATCCTTGTTGTTTATCCTCCTGCTCTGGAAGACAACTGGAGGAAAACATTCAAACAGTTTCGCATTTCCAAAAATGCTCAATTTATCACTAACGGCAGTCTGTCCAAAGTTCTTGATGGAAAAGACAATTACAAAGATAAAGAGGAGTTTGACCTGATTATTGTTGATGAAGCACACGGATTCCGTAGCGATAGTTCGGGCAAGTATGACGAGTTGCAGAAGATATGCAAGTCGCCTTGTACAAATATAGGCTTGCTGAAAAGTACGCAAAAGAAAGTAATGCTTCTTTCTGCAACACCGCTCAACAACCGCCCCGATGATTTACAGAATCAGTTGCTTTTATTCCAGAACAGCCAAAACTGCACCATTGACGGTATTCCTAACCTTAAAGCTTTCTTCTCGGAACACATCTTGGACTACAAGCGACTGATGCGTGAGCGTGACCAACGTGATGTTACTGCCGAAGTGGATAAAATCTATGAGCAGATACGCAGTAAGGTTATTGATAAGGTAACAGTTCGCCGTACACGCAACAATATTCTCAACGACCCTGATTACAAAGCAGACATCAAGTCGCAGGGTATCATATTTCCCAATATCCTCCCACCGAATGAATTGGAGTATATGATGGACTCCGATACAAGCACTCTTTTCTATGAAACCTTGAAACAATTGACCGACGGCAAGTCGGATAAAAATCCAACCGGGAATGGACTGAATTACGCTCGTTATCGTGCAGTAGAGTTCTTAAAGGAGGAGTACCGCGGAAAATACAAAAACGCAGTACAGATAGGCCAGACATTGGCCGGTATCTATCGTGTGCATATGGTAAAGCGATTGGAGAGTAGTTTCTATGCTTTCAAGAAGTCGCTTCGTACACTGCTTCGTATCACAACAGATATGATTAAGATGTTTGATGAGGACAAGGTAATCATTGCACCCGACCTGAAGGTGAAAGACCTTCAAGCAAAGAACATGGAACTTGATGAGATTATCGAGTATGCTATCAGCAAAGGATACGCAACCGAAGATATTCTCTTCTCGGCCGATGCTTTCAGTCCCGAATTTCTTGAAATGCTCCATCACGACCGCGAAATATTGGAACAACTCAATGCAGATTGGACTAAGGAAAATGATGATCCAAAGTTTGATAAGTTCCGTGATAATCTTACCGATGTATTCTTTGATACGACCATCAATCCATCGGGCAAACTTGTATTGTTCTCTGAAAGTGTCGATACACTGGATTACCTGTACGACAGATTGACAAAAGAAATTGGTCGTACTGATGTATTGATGGTAACAGCTGCCAATCGTAACCGTTTGGGGCAGACTATCAAGGAAAACTTCGATGCAAACTTCGACAGCGATTCAATGAAGTACAATATCATTATTACCTCTGATGTATTGGCCGAAGGTGTGAACTTGCATCGCTCCAATGTTATTGTCAATTACGATTCGCCTTGGAACGCAACCCGATTGATGCAGCGTATTGGTCGTGTAAATCGTATCGGCTCAGTGGCCCCGAATATCTACAACTATATGTTCTATCCATCACAACAGGGTGATAAGGAAATCCAACTCTACAAGAATGCCCTTGTAAAATTGCAGGGCTTCCATTCGGCATTTGGTGAAGATGCTCAAATCTACTCCAAAGAGGAGATTGTAAAGGAGTTTCAGATGTTCGATAACAATGTTAAGGATAACATCGACAAGAAGATTGCCCTATTGCGTGAGGTGCGTGAACTCTACAATAGCAATCGTGAACTGTATCGCAAAATCAAGGCTCTGCCAATGAAGAGTCGAGTAATGCGTGATACAGGAAAAC
>JAFYLO010000123.1 GCA_017557045.1 Bacteroidaceae bacterium
GATAGCCGACACTGCCCTACCCAACTGCCAGTTGCCACGCGAAGGAATGGGCGAATGGGCTATTCTCTCGACCTCTGTCCCCTACTCGCTATCATCAATGTGGGAGGGACGCACACGATACGACCACTACAAAGTATCGCTCACCACCGGCGAGCGCACCCCCATCGTCGCAGGCGACTACACTTACTACCGTCTGTCGCCAGGCAACAGATACGCCGCAGGCTACAACCCCGCCGACAGTTGTTGGTACACAGTGAACCTGCAAAGCGAAAAGAACCAACTTACACGCCTCACCACCCCACGCACATTCGTCGCATGGGACGAGGATAACGACACCCCCGATTACCCCTCGCCCCACGGCAGCGCAGGCTGGACAAAGGAGGACGGAGCCATACTCATATACGACCGCTATGACATCTGGTCGTTCAACCCCGACGGAAAGGGCGAACCGGTGAACCTTACAAAGAGCGGACGCGCCGAAGGCATCACCTACCGCTATCTGCCCACCAAGCACGACGAGCAGTTCATCGACACAAAAGAGCGCGCCTTCCTGTCGGCATTCAACCACACGGACAAGAGCACAAACCTTTGCAGCACCACATTTGCCAAGCCCGCAACCCCCAAAAGGCTCACCGATGGCAACTACAGACACGGCAACCTCAAACGTGCCAAGAACAACGACACATACATATTCACACGCGAAAACTACGGCACCTTCCCCGATGTGTGGGTAACGGACAAGAAGTTCAAAAAGCCTACACGCCTCACCGAAGGCTTCAAACAGCAGGAGCAATATATCTGGGGCAAAGTGGAACTTGTATCATGGACCTCATACGACGGCACCCCACTCGAAGGCCTCCTCTACCGCCCCGACAACTTCGACCCCGCGAAGAAGTATCCAATGATTGTCAACTTCTACGAGCGCAACTCACACAACCTGCACAACTTCCGCCACCCTGAGCCCAACCGTTCGACCATCGACTACTGTATGTACCTGAGCAACGGATACATAATCTTCAACCCCGATGTGCGCTACAAGGACGGATACCCCGGCAAGAACTGTTACGACTGCGTAGTCTCAGGAGTGGAAAAGGTTGTTTCACTCGGCAACATCGACACAGCCCGCATAGGCGCACAAGGCCACAGCTGGGGCGGCTATCAGGTAGCCTACCTTGCCACACGCACCAATATGTTCGCCGCAATAGAATCGGGCGCCCCGGTAGTAAATATGTTCAGCGCCTACGGCGGCATACGCTGGGGAAGCGGCAAGGCACGCTCGTTCCAGTATGAGCATACACAGAGCCGACTGGGAGGCACCCCGTGGAGCCACCCCGAAAGATACAAGGAGAGCTCGCCCCTCTTCGAAATGGACAAGGTGCAGACACCGATACTCATCATGCACAACGACAAGGACGGCCACGTGCCCTGGTATCAGGGAATAGAGTATTTCGTGGCTCTGAAGCGTCTGGGCAAGCCCGCATGGATGCTCAACTACCCCGACGAACCCCACTGGCCCACGAAATTCCCCAACAGAGTGGATTTCCAGATAAGGATGAAACAGTTCTTCGACCACTACCTGCAAGGTGCCCCCATGCCAAAATGGATGAAGGAAGGCGTGCCGGCAGTGAAGCAACCGTTTGAATTAGGGTATTGATGATATAGGGAAAGTCCTTTGCACGCATGTGCAGGGGACTTTTTGCATTGCATTTCTCAGTTTACTATGAAATTTTATTATTTTTGCATATCAAACAGTTTAAAGGATAATAAAACTCAGTAGCTACATCATGTCTTTTTGGAACAATATCATAAAATCAATAAGCGGCACAGAAACTCGCGACTCCTCCCGCTATGCCTTCGTTGATGTAGAAGTAGGTAGCACAGACCACAAGATTCATGATATTGGTGCTATGAGATGGGATAGAACTGTTTTTCATTCAGCCGACAAGCACGAACTTTCTAACTTTTTGAAAGATATTGACTTTATTTGCGGACACAACATAATTCACCATGATGCCAAATATCTTTTTGGAGAAGAGAGCCACCGATGGACTCTAGTAGATACACTTTACGTTTCACCTCTGCTTTTCCCCGAAAAACCGTATCATCGGTTACTGAAAGATGACAAATTGATGAGCGAACAGCTCAACAACCCCATAAATGATTGCCAAAAAGCTCGTGACCTGCTTATGGATGAGGTAGCACAATGGCATGCTCTGTCCGACAGGAAGAAAATTATTTTTACGGCTCTGCTGCATAATGCATCAGAATTCAAAGGATTTCTTGAGTATGTCAGTGCCAAATATGAAAGAAGAGACAACACTGCAAATCTGATACGGGCCGAATATTACGGTAAGATTTGCGAAAAAGCCAATCTTGAAGAAATAATCATCCAGTATCCCTGTGAATTGGCATACGCACTTGCATTGGTGGAGACTACAGACTACCGTTCCATAACCCCATCTTGGGTTCTGCGCAATTACCCGAATGTTGAATATATTGTAAGGCTCTTGAGGCAAACCCGATGCGAAAGAGGTTGCAACTACTGCAATAAAGCGCTGAATATCCATTATAATTTGAAACATTTTTTTGGTTACGACCAATTTCGCACATACGAAGGAGAGCCATTGCAAGAAAATGCAGCCAGCGCAGCAGTAATGGGCGATTCACTTCTCGCAATTTTCCCAACCGGTGGTGGCAAATCACTAACTTTCCAGTTACCTGCATTGATGGAGGGACGCTCCGTACATGGCCTCACTGTTGTAATATCCCCACTGCAGTCACTGATGAAAGATCAAGTCGATAACCTTGCAGAGAGAGGGATTGCTGATGCTGTTACTATAAATGGATTGCTCGACCCTATCAGCCGTTCCCATGCCATTCAGCAAGTTATGGACGGAAATGCATCGTTACTATACATAGCTCCCGAAATGTTACGTTCCAAAACCATTGAAAAAATACTGCTTTCGCGCCATGTAGTACGTTTTGTGATTGATGAAGCCCACTGCTTTTCATCATGGGGACAGGATTTCAGGGTGGATTATCTGTATATCGGCAAATTTATCCGCGAATATCAGAAGAAAAAAGGATTAAATACCCCAATACCCGTTTCGTGCTTTACAGCTACAGCCAAACAAAAGGTCATACAAGACATATGTGACTACTTTAAACAGACACTCAATATCACCCTTCAGTTATTCGCATCAACTGCATCACGAACAAATCTGCATTATTCTGTCATTCATGCAGATACAGATGAAGAGAAATACACAAAACTTCGTTCGCTAATAGCTGAATCATCTTGCCCCACAATTGTGTATGTATCTAGGACAAAGCGTACCAAAGTATTAGCAGAAAAGCTATCCCGTGACGGTTATAAGGCATTACCTTACAATGGAAAGATGGACGCAGATAACAAGATCGCCAATCAAGAAGCTTTCATGTCAGACAGGGTGAGAATTATCGTTGCCACTTCTGCTTTCGGAATGGGAGTAGACAAGAAAGATGTAGGCCTTGTCATACATTACGACATTTCAGATTCCTTGGAAAACTATGTGCAGGAAGCCGGACGTGCCGGTCGCGACCCTCATCTTAACGCACGTTGCTTTGTGCTGTACAGCGATTCGGACCTTGACAAACATTTCATCCTGCTCAACCAAACCAAACTAAGTATCAGCGAAATTCAACAAGTATGGAAAGCAGTAAAGGATATGACCAAACAACGTATGCGCACCAGTTGTTCCGCTCTGGAAATAGCGAGAAAAGCCGGATGGGACGACTCTGTTTCTGATATTGAAACGCGTATACGGACAGCTCTGGCTGCTCTTGAACAGGCCGGATACATAGAACGCGGGAACAACATTCCTCATGTTTATGCCACAGGTATTACAGTAAAGAACGTCGAAGAAGCACGCAAGCGCATTACTGATTCGCTTCTATTCGAAAATGAAGAAACAGAGAAAGCTGTACGAATCATAAAATCATTGATATCTCAAAAATACATAGCCAAGGCACAAGATGATATAGCAGAGTCACGCATTGATTATCTAGCAGACATATTGGGGTTAAACAAGAATGAGGTCATATCAGCAATCGAACGTATGCGCCAAGAAGGAATATTGGCCGATACTAAAGATATTTCTGCTTATTTAAACGATACAGGTGAGTCCGAACATAAATCCAAACGTTTATTGGAAAGATTCACAAAATTGGAACGGTATATCCTCAACAGATTCCCGAACAAGATGCTCCAAGTATCATATAAGCAATTGAACGACAATGCTCAGAATGACGGCATTGCAACAGCTACAGAAAAAGATATACGCACGTTGCTCAACTTCCTCACGACAAAAGGATACACACGGAAAAACGAAGATGCGGCACACAATCTTGAGCTAATTCTTTTGTCAGACATTGAAACAAGCATAAAACGCTTTGAGAAACGATTGGAAATTTGCCGATATACAGTAGAGTGGCTTTACAAACAAGCATTATCCATCACTGGAGAGGAGAATAAGAACAAAGGCATACAGTTTTCCATAGTAGAGCTTGTTAATGATCTGAATTCCAATGGCAGCAATTTATTTGCCTCTTTACGGAACGTACAACTTGAGGAAGTGGAAGAAGCTTTGCTGTATCTGTCAAGAATCGGCGCCATGAAACTCGAAGGAGGTTTCCTTGTTTTATACAATGCCATGGATATCCGCAGGTTAAAGGATAACAAACTGCGTTATAAACAAGAGGATTATCGTATGCTGAATGAATTTTACAAACAAAAAATTCAGCAGGTACACATTGTGGGAGAGTATGCCAATCTGATGGTTAAGGACTATGAAGCCGCTTTGCAATATGTGCAGAACTACTTCCAAATGGACTACAAGCAGTTTATATCAAAATATTTCAAAGGCGAGCGCTTACGCGAAATAGAACGCAATATAACGCCTGAAAAGTACAACCAGCTTTTTGGTCTGCTTTCGGTCAAGCAAATGGAGATTATTTCAGACAAGGAATCGCGTTGTATTGTTGTAGCCGCCGGTCCGGGAAGCGGAAAAACAAGAGTGCTTGTTCACAAGCTGGCCTCTTTGCTCATGCTGGAAGATGTCAAGCATGAACAGTTACTGATGCTTACCTTTTCGCGTGCAGCTGCCACAGAATTCAAACAACGCCTGATAGGGCTTATAGGAAATGCTGCACACTATGTTGAAATAAAGACTTTTCACTCCTATTGTTTTGACTTGCTTGGAAGGATTGGTAATCTGGATGATGCAAAAGATGTCGTATCCCGCGCAGCACAAATGATAAACAATGGAGAAGTAGAGCCCAATCGCATTGCCAAGACTGTCCTTGTGATTGATGAAGCGCAAGACATGAGTGCCGAAGAGTATGCATTGGTAAATGCGCTAATGACGGCGAACGAAGAGATGCGCGTTATTGCAGTTGGAGATGACGACCAGAATATCTTTGAATTTAGAGGCTCCAACTCAAAGTACATGGCACGATTGCTCAATGATTCCCAAGGCCGTTTCGTGGAAATGACAGAGAATTATAGAAGTACGAGAGATGTTGTAGAATATGCAAACAGTCTTGCCGGTGAAATCAGAGATAGGATGAAGAGTGCATCTATTACCTCCATGAGCAAAGAAAATGGATTGGTGAGTGTAACACTACATTCATCCCAATATATGTATCAGCCACTTGTAAAAGAATTGATGAACCGACGAGAGCAAGGTTCCATTTGTGTGCTTACTCAAACAAATGAAGAGGCCGTTATTATAGTAGCACTTCTTAAGAAACATGGATTGAATGGCAAACTTATTCAGAGTATGGAAGGTTTCCGTTTTTGGAATATGGCAGAGGTACGACTTTTTATCAAGCACTTAGAAAATGACACATATTCACCTATCATAACAGATGAAGTATGGGAGAATGCCAAACGGAGAACATATTCAGCATACGCAGATTCGTCAAGCCTTCATTATTTGAAACGCTGCATCCAATTATTTGAAGAAACAAACAAGGCTAAATATCTGGCAGATTTTAAAGAGTTTATCTTTGAATCATCAGCTGAAGATTTTTGCGACTGGCAAAATGCAGATGTAGTAGTATCAACCATTCATAAATCAAAAGGAATGGAATTCGACGATGTATATATGCTGATATCAAAGCCACGACATATTACCGATGATACACTCCGCCGTTATTATGTAGGGATTACTCGCGCTAAACAACGTTTGTTCATTCATACCGATTCTCCTGTATTTAGTAAATTCAACGCCTGTCAAAAGAATATTGATAGTACTCTGTATGAAATGCCTGACGAAATTGTACTCCAACTCTCTCATAAAGACGTTAACCTCGGTTACTTTAAATCCCGAAAAAAAGAGATACTTTCACTGAAAGCAGGACAACAACTTCATTTCAACGAGAACTATTTATATGACATTGCGACAAGCAAGCCTATTTGCCAAATGTCTCAAAAGTTACAAGGAGAACTAAAATTATGGCAAGAAAGGGGGTATATCGTTTCATCTGCTTCCATCCGATTCATTGTTGCATGGCGGCCTAAAGATGCACCTAAAGAGGAAAAGGAACATGCAGTTGTATTAGTGGATTTAGTTTTGAATAAATGCAATTAACATAAAAAGATAATCAATGAATAGTATGATTTATAGATAGAATAATTGATGTAATCAAAATATTTTACCCATATTTGAATGACTAGAATTTACAGGTTTTGAACAATTAAATAGTAAAATCATGATAGATATAACTAAATTAAATACTGCTAAAGATTGGATTGGTAAACTTGCTAATGGTATTAATCCATTAACATCAGAACCGGTAAAGGAGGAGGATATTGTTAATAATGTCCATATTTCACGATGTCTGTTTTTTGTTAGAGAAATGTTGGAAAAATTTGATTTATCTGAGTACAAGCCTAAAAGTAACAGAACTTTTTGGATGTCTGTTAAAGAAGCTGAACAGATAGACATATTGGCCCCATGCGGAATTGCACAATTTACAAGAACGATTAACAAATATATTCCTACAGATATGAAACCGTTGTCTGTAGCTACAGTCATCAAATGGTTGCGTAATAATGGGTATTTATATGAAGCTAATATTGATGAAAAGCATAAAAGAAATCTCCCCACAGAGAAAGGTGTTCAAATAGGTATTACCGTAAAAATCCAACAGAATCTAGAAGGTAAAAACTACGAAAGAGTTTTTTATGATATTTCAGCTCAGAGAGTTATATTAGATAATATAGAATCAATTGCTGCATATAAGTAAGCGGGAATTTAGAAACCGATCAAATTTTAAATGCTTCTAAATTCGAAAATGAAAGTATTGCAATAGCTAAGGAAAAATACGCACAAAGCACCACAAAAAGCGATGAATGAATTTATACTTACCCGTCCAATAAGAAAGAATCCCGATCCTGATTTCAGGTAATTATGTACCGTTTTTTTTGAGGCCAATTGAAGCAATTTACTATAGCCAAGCAGGGTGTAACTCAACGAGTTACACCCTGCTTGATTTATCGTTTGTTATCTCAGATTACTTGACTTCTTCGAACTCAGCGTCCTGAATATCCTCAGCACCACCTGAAGTCTGCTGGCCGCCCTGAGCACCTGCACCAGCCTGTGCACCGGGCTGTGCGCCGCTCTGTGCATACATCTCAGCGCTTGCTGTCTGCCATGAGTTGTTGAGCTCAGCTGTTGCAGCGTCGATTGCAGCGAGATCCTGAGCCTTGTGAGCCTCTTTCAACTTTCCGAGAGCTGCCTCGATGGGAGCCTTCTTGTCGGCGGGAATCTTGTCGGCAAGCTCCTTGAGCTGGTTCTCTGTCTGGAAAATCATTGAGTCGGCCTGATTGAGCTTGTCAATCTTTTCGCGCTCCTTCTTGTCTGCATCGGCATTTGCCTCAGCCTCCTGCTTCATGCGGTCGATCTCCTCCTTGCTGAGACCTGATGATGCCTCGATGCGGATTGCCTGCTCCTTGCCGGTTGCCTTATCCTTTGCAGAAACCTTGAGGATACCGTTGGCGTCGATGTCGAATGTTACCTCAATCTGGGGTACTCCGCGACGAGCGGGAGCGATGCCTGTGAGGTTGAACTGTCCGATAGACTTGTTCTGTGCTGCCATGGGGCGCTCACCCTGAAGCACGTGGATGGTTACCTCTGTCTGGTTGTCGGCTGCAGTTGAGAATGTTTCGCTCTTCTTGCAGGGGATTGTTGTGTTGGCATCGATAAGCTTTGTCATTACGCCGCCCAATGTCTCAATACCCATTGAAAGGGGTGTTACGTCGAGAAGTACGATGTCGCCGATACCGCTCTTTTCGTTGAGGATTTCACCCTGGATAGCTGCACCGAGTGCTACGACCTCGTCGGGGTTAACGCCCTTAGAAGGAGCCTTGCCGAAGAAGTCCTCTACGAGCTTCTGAACAGCGGGGATGCGGCTTGAACCACCTACGAGGATAACCTCGTCAATCTCTGATGTGCTGAGACCTGCGTCGCTTACTGCCTTCTTACAGGGCTCAAGACAAGCCTGGATGAGGTTGTGTGCGAGTGCCTCGAACTTGGCACGTGTAAGTGTCTTCACAAGGTGCTTGGGACCTGTAGCTGTTGCAGTGATGTAGGGGAGGTTAATCTCTGTAGAGGTTGTTGATGAAAGTTCGATCTTTGCCTTCTCAGCAGCCTCTTTCAAGCGCTCAAGTGCCATAGCGTCGCTCTTGAGGTTTACACCCTCCTCTGCCTGGAACTCTCCTGCCAACCAGTCGATGATTACCTGGTCGAAGTCGTCACCACCGAGGTGTGTGTCGCCGTTTGTTGAGAGCACCTCAAATACACCGCCACCGAATTCAAGGATTGAGATATCAAAAGTACCGCCACCGAGGTCGAACACTGCAACCTTCATATCCTTGTCTGACTTGCCTACACCGTATGCGAGAGCTGCTGCTGTGGGCTCGTTAACGATACGTTTTACTTCGAGACCTGCGATGAGACCTGCCTCCTTTGTTGCCTGACGCTGTGAGTCAGAGAAGTATGCGGGTACTGTGATTACTGCTTCTGTTACCTCCTGTCCGAGATAGTCTTCGGCTGTCTTCTTCATCTTCTGGAGTACCATTGCTGATATTTCCTGAGGTGTGTAGAGGCGGCCGTCGATGTCTACGCGGGGCATATTGTTCTCGTTTACTACCTTATAGGGTACGCGTGTGATTTCTTTCTGAACCTGCTCCCAATTCTCGCCCATGAAGCGTTTGATTGAGAATATTGTTCTCTGGGGGTTGGTGATTGCCTGACGTTTTGCGGGGTCGCCTACCTTGCGCTCGCCACCGTCGACAAATGCTACGATTGAGGGAGTTGTACGCTTACCTTCGCTGTTTGTGATTACAACGGGTTCGTTTCCTTCAAATACTGATACACATGAGTTTGTTGTACCTAAGTCGATTCCAATAATTTTTCCCATAATTTTTATCTCCTATTTTTTATTTATAACTTTTCTTATGTATAATTGTTCTGTTGTGCCGGGGATTAGCGCCCGGCTCACTGTATATAAAACAAAGTTTGTGCCAAAAGGATTGCAGAGGGTGAATTTGCCGTTTTTCTGACTTTTATTCCGCATTACGGGTATTTGTATATGACAAAGTGGCAGTTTGTGGCACACTTTGCATTTTTGGAACACAAAAAAAACAGATGCATGGACTACCAAAAGACCTCGCATCTGCATAAACGTGGGAAAAATCACTTTTTCGGAAGAATATTCCAGTGATTCAAACAAAAAACCTTGTATATATATAATAAAGTATGACGGCAATGGCTATGATTACTGCCGACTTTGCCAGATAGTACAGGATGTTTTTCATAATAAAGGTGGAATATGAACTGTATTCAGGGAGTTTCTTAGAAGCTGTTTGAATTTTATTTCGGAATTATTTGAGAGATATTTTGAGTAGATTTTCTTTCGCATTTTGCAGGGAATAGCGGGCTATTTCCAAAAAATAAGAAAGAAAAGATGCCAAAATAGGCTCAAATAAGCCGAAA
>JAFYLO010000124.1 GCA_017557045.1 Bacteroidaceae bacterium
AGACCGCTGTACTGCTATGTCTGTATGGAATGTTTTCAAGGATCGTCTCGCTTTCGTCGCGCTTGCCGTAGTGGGCGTTGCTTGTCGAAAGCGAGTGCAAAGGTACAGCTATTTTTTGAACTACAAAACTTTTTCGAAAGAAATTTTTTGAGAAATTTTTGATGCAACGGATAATATATTGATAACCACTTCATTAAAGCACATAAAAAGTTATTAACAGGTAATTGTTAATAAACTTGTTAATTTACTATATACATTATTTATATATAATAAAGGGCTAATTGAGACAATCAATGGGATATTCTATAAATTTGTCTTTGCAGGGCATATTCTGCTTCGGTCGCTTGCGGATTTACCCCGCATTTATTTGATATTTGCTCGGAGAATATCAAAATCTACTAAAAACAAAACTCAAAACCGTCTCGAAGGTTGCAGTCAAACGAGCGCGCCACCAACTATTATACAGCCGGTTTTAATTAAACTATCATAAAAAACCGAGAATCTATCCACCAAAAAGGTCAGAGGGGTTAAATTTAATAGTAACTTTGCACTCTGATTGCATAAGAGGCACATATGCCGAATATCGGATTGAAGAATGAAACATAATATCGCACGTTACATATATATAACTCTAATCTTACTTATATATGCAATTTCCGCCGGGGCGCAAATTGCAAAATACAGAATACATGGAGATATAACCGACTCGTCCAACGGCGAGAAACTGCCTTACATCTCCATACGCATACGCAACACCACCTTCGGTTGCAGTTCGGACAACAACGGCAACTTCTCATTCATGGTTCCTGAAGTCAAGGACACACTCATCGTAAGCAGCATCGGATACAAGGAGATGCGTATCCCCCTGAATGCAAAAACAAAATTTCCCTTGTACGTGAAACTCGCGCCTGACATGTACGAACTTTCCGAAATAACCATAAAGCCCAAGCGTGAAAAGTACAGCAAGAAGAACAACCCCGCAGTGGAGCTTGCCCGCAGGCTCATAGAGCACCGCGACGCAAATTCGCCCAAAAACAGAGCCTTTTACAGCCGCGACCGCCACGAGAAACTGAATGTCGCTCTCAACAACTTCAGTTCTTCGAAAGAGAGCCATTTTGGAAAAGATTTTGCATTCCTCGACCAGTATATAGATACCTCACTCGTATCGGGCAAGCCTATCCTGCACATTTCGGCACGCGAACTTCTCGCCACCGACTACTACAGGAAAGAGCCGCACAGCGAGCGACAGCTTGTAAAAGCCCGTCAACGCGCGGGTATCGACGACTTTGTGTCGGACGAATCCATAGAGGTGTTATTCGAAGAGACATTCAAGGATGTAGATATCTTTCAGGACAACGTAACCATCTTCCGCACCAAGTTCGTAAGTCCCCTCTCAGACATCGGCCCTACATTCTACAAGTATTACATAATGGACACCATCGACATCGAAGGCGAGCGCTGTATAGACCTCGCGTTCACGCCTCACAACCCCGAATCGGCAGGCTTCAACGGACACATATATGTAACAGCGGATTCCACATGGTTCATAAAGATGGTGAACATGAACGTACCCAAAGACATCAACCTCAACTTTGTGGAATACATGAATATAAAGCAGGACTTTGACCGCCTGCCCGATGGCACCAGAATCATAAACAACGAATCTCTTGTAACCGAATTCAAAATAGTAAATACCATTAACGGCTTCTACGCGAACCGTCAGGTAGCATACAGGAACTACACATTCGACGAAACAGCGCAAGCTACAGAAATACTCAAAGCCAAGACACCTATTGTCGAAGAAAAGAATGCCACCCTTCGCGACGCCGCATATTGGGCCGAGAACCGAATATCCGAAGTTACCGAAAAGGAACAATCGGTAAAGGATATGATGCAGCAACTCCGCAGCAACCCTGTTTACTATTGGTTAGAGAAAGGTATCACCTTCCTATTCACCGGATGGATACCCATTCGAGAAAACAACCCGCCCATATTCTACGGCCCGGTAAACACCAGCATCAGCTACAACGACCTCGAAGGCACCCGACTGCGCACAGGAGCAATGACCTCCGCCTACCTCCACCCACAGCTATTTGCCAACTTCTACGTAGCCTATGGTCTTAAGGACAAGGAACTGAAATACATGGGAGAACTCGAATACTCCTTCAACAAAAAGAGAGAGCACCCCAACGAATTCCCCATACACTCGTTGCGTCTGAACTACGAGAACGATATTTTCCAGTACGGACAGACCTACATGAACACCAACAAGGACAATATGTTCCTCACCATCAAGCGTAAGGAGGACAACAAAATAGGTTATGTAAAAAAAGCAGAATTCACATACACCCAAGAATTCCACAACCATTTCTCATACGCCCTGACACTCAGGAACAGAATAGACATAGCCAGCCACCTGATTCCGTTCGAGCGCACATCGACCATCGACGGCATCACCACAAGCATCTTCGAAAAAGATTTGCGGCAGTCCGAAGTCGAACTCAATCTGAGATACGCTCCGAACGAGAAGTTCATACAGTCGAAGTGGAACCGCCGCTCCGTACTGCCCGAACACCCCGTTTACACCCTCACCCACAGAGCAGGTTTCAAGGGCATTGCAGGCAGCGAGTTCAACTACCAGCACACGGAACTCGGATTCAAGAAGCGCTTCTGGTTCTCGGCATTCGGATACACAAACTGTACACTGAAGGCCGGCAAAGTGTGGAACAAAGTCCCCTTTCCGCTGCTGATAATACCCAACGCCAACCTATCATACACCATACAGGAAGGCTCATACGCACTGATGAACGCCATGGAGTTCTTCAACGACGAATATGCCTCATGGGACCTCACATACTACATGAACGGACTCATATTCAACCGCATACCACTTATAAGAAAGCTCAACTGGCGCGAAGTGATAGGCTTCCGCGGAATGTACGGCAACCTGAGCGACAAGAACAGGCCGGACAACCTCAACACCGGCCCGCTCTACAAGTTCCCATACAAAGACGAAGCATACCACTATCTGGGTAGCACCCCCTACATGGAACTGTCGTTGGGTATAGAAAATATATTCAGAGTGCTCAGAGTAGACTATGTCAGACGACTAACCTACCGTGACTATCCGGGAATAGACAAAGAGGGCATCAGAATACAGCTGAGTGTTCAGTTCTAACCACCAAACATCGTACAAAAAAGGAAGAAAAACAAATTTCCGCACAAACTACAGCACAAATAACAAATTTATAACTATCTTTGCCATATTGTAACGGCCCCAGCAACGGGATAGCACGTTCAACAGCACATTAAAAGAATAAAAATAAAACAACATAATGGGATTCATAGATTTTATAAGCAAACTGTTCGGCAACAAGGCAAGC
Organism: Bacteroidaceae bacterium; assembly: GCA_017557045.1. Taxonomy (GTDB): domain Bacteria; phylum Bacteroidota; class Bacteroidia; order Bacteroidales; family Bacteroidaceae; genus HGM04593. The sequence continues at coordinate 3,384 of JAFYLO010000124.1, forward strand.
CGAGATATGCGCGAGATACAGCCATGGGTAGAAAAGATCAAAGCTGTCTACCCCACTATATCAGAACTCAGCAACGACGAGCTCCGCGCACGCACCGTAGCACTTAAAGAGAAAATAAAGGCAGCAACAACAGAGGAGCGCAAAAAGATAGAAGAGCTGAAAGCAACCATCGAGCAGACAGAGCTCGAAAAGCGTGAATCAATCTTCAACCAGATAGACAAACTCGAAAAAGAGGTACTCGACAAGAACGAAATAGTACTTGACGAAATACTCCCCGAAGCCTTTGCCATCGTAAAGGATACCGCACGCCGATTCGCCGAGAACGAGACAATTGTAGTAACCGCGACAGATTTCGACCGCGAACTTGCAACCAGCAAGGACTTTGTAAGCATCGAGGGCGACAAGGCCATCTACAAGAACCACTGGACAGCCGGCGGCAACGACACTGTATGGAACATGGTACACTACGATGTGCAGCTCTTCGGTGGCGTGGTGCTCCACAAAGGCAAAATAGCCGAAATGGCAACCGGTGAAGGAAAAACTCTCGTAGCCACCCTCCCCGTATTCCTCAACGCCCTCACAGGCAACGGTGTACACGTGGTAACAGTGAACGACTACCTCGCCAAGCGCGACTCAGAATGGATGGGCCCCCTCTACATGTTCCACGGACTCAGCGTTGACTGCATCGACAAGCACCAGCCCAACTCCGAGGCACGCCGCAAGGCATATATGTCGGACATTACATTCGGAACAAACAACGAATTCGGTTTCGACTACCTGCGCGACAATATGGCAAGCCAGCCCAGCGACCTTGTACAGCGCAGACATAACTACGCTATCGTCGATGAGGTCGACTCGGTACTTATCGATGATGCACGTACCCCCCTCATCATCTCAGGCCCCGTGGCACGCAGCTCCGACCAGATGTTCGAGGAGTACCGTCCCCTCGTGGAGCGTCTGATGGAAGCACAGAAGAAGCTTACCACACAGTTGCTCGCCGAAGCACGCCAGCTCATATACTCCGACAACAAAGAAGAGGTCAACCAAGGCTATCTCTCACTCTTCCGCAGCTACAAGGCACTGCCCAAGAACAAGCCTCTCATCAAACTGCTCAGTGAGCCCGGAGTAAAGACAGGACTGCTGAAAACCGAAGAGGTATACATCGAGCAGAACAACAAACGTATGCCCGAAGCCATTGAGCCTCTTTACTTTGTAATTGATGAAAAGAACAACAGCGTAGACCTCACCGACAAAGGTATTGAACTCATTACCGGTAATTCACAGGATTCATCACTCTTTGTTCTTCCCGACATTGCAGCAGAACTTTCAGAACTTGAAAGCAACAATACTCTCACAGACGAGGAAAAAGTAGCGAAAAAAGAGGAACTGTTAACCAACTACTCTATTAAATCGGAACGCGTACACACCATCAACCAGTTGTTGAAGGCATATGCCATGTTCGACCGCGATGTAGAATACGTAGTAACCGAGGATGGACAGGTAAAAATCGTCGACGAGCAGACAGGCCGTATCATGGAAGGCCGCCGCTACTCCGACGGTCTCCACCAGGCTATCGAAGCCAAAGAGCGTGTGAAGGTGGAAGCAGCCTCACAGACCTTTGCAACCATCACATTGCAGAACTACTTCC
>JAFYLO010000014.1 GCA_017557045.1 Bacteroidaceae bacterium
AAGGATAGAGTATAAGCATCTGTGATGCGCTAAAATATACCTATTATGAATCTATGTACTTCACTCTTCGTTTATATAGGTTCTATTGGATTATATAACCGCATTGTAAATGCTGATGCTCAAAGCATCCGCATTGCAAATGCGGATGGACAGGTGCTTGATTGTGCTATCCCCTTAAGTGTAAATAAAACAGAGCCATGCGTGTTGCGCATGGCTCTGTTTTGCAATATTGGACAGTATGTTAGAATCTGTCTTCGGGGATGTGGCTTGTTACAACTGACTTGGGAACAAGCTCAATGTAGTCGTGGTTGAACTCGCGGTCGAGAGGCTCGTCGACCTTCTTCATGCGCAGCCAATGGCCATCGCCACCGAATGTCTTCTGTGTGATGATGATGCGGCCGGCGCCATCGTAGTTGCGGGCAAGTGTTCCGGGTGTGTGCTGGCAGTTGTATGATGCAGGAGCCTTCATGTAGCCGTGGTTTCTCATGGTCTTGTCGTTTTCTACACCTTCGTCATCTGTCTTGCTGTCAGATATCCAACCGATGCGCTCGTTGCTGAATGCAATACGCAGGTCGACAGGGATACCTGTTACCTTGCCATCAACATAGAACTGTGTGATAGCGCGGATGCTTGTTGCAGTGTAACCCAAACGAAGTTCGTATGTTCCTTCGGGTACGGGCGGCAGACGGTACTCAAAGTCGTACTGTCCCACTACGATAATTTCGTCGCCGAGGTAGTTACATCCCCAAGAATAGGGACAGAAGTAGTGCCACTCGGTTGTAGGCTCGTTTACTTTGATGTTTTTGCAGTATCCGTTGGGAATGTTCCAGTCGCCGTGTCCGCACTTGCTGCCTGTCTGCTGCCAACGTGAGAAACGTACACCGTTGTTGGTAAGCTCGGGCAAAAGCGATGCTATGTCGAAGCGCATACGCTCGTTGAGTACGTTACCCTTCATTTCGTCCTCATTATATATAAGTATCTTGTCGATGGGGTGGATGATTCCGTTCATGCCGTTTGATGCGAACTGAGCATATTTTTCGTCCATTGAAGTAAATGTGGTAACATCGTAGATGCGCACATTTATGTTCTTACGCATGTTCTGCTGACGTGCGGGCTTGTGCGAGAAGTTCAGGTAGATGTTCTGGGCAACTTCGGGATCCATTGAACTCAAAGGCCTTGTAACCTTAATCATTGTTCCGAGCATTGTCTCGAAATAGTCCGAACGGTCGACATCGGGGAGCAGACCTCCGTTGCCTTCGCTCTTGTAGCTGCTGTGCTCAAGCTTGTGCTGAATCATGAGGTTGTAGTTGAGCTCTCTTTCGAGGAAGTGGTATGCCACGAACTTGTAGAGAGCGTTATTGGGGCTTTTGGGATTGTCACGATCCTCTGTGCCATAGTATTTCTCGGCGTAAGCCTTAAGGTCATCGAGTGAGTAAATGCCCTCTGCTGCAAATACATCGTCGGTCTCCACGAATCCGGTGTATTTTACATAGTAGCTCTGGGGGTAGCGTGCCTGTCCGTTGCCGCACTGCCAACAGTTGGCAGGCTCAGAACCGAGCTTGTAGTCCTCGCCGTTGAGCTGAAGAATGTAGTTCTGCAGCTTCTTGTCGAATTCTGTCTCTTGAAGGGCTGCTGACATCAGCGAGAAGAAGGGCTGGTCGTCGAGCAACTTCGGTACTGAGTTTGTAGAGGGGGTTACAGCCTCGTCTACAATGTGTACGACACCGTTCTCTACAAGGTTGTCGCCCTCGATGATTCCCGAATGGTTGTTGATCATAATGCGGAATTTCTCGTCGACTGTTACGAAGCTGCCGCTCAGGTAGCGGTAGTTGGAGTTACGTGTGTCGATTACACCTTCGCCCATTTCTGCCATTTCGTAGCCGAAGGGGATAATGTGTGTCTTTGCAATTACAACTGCCATAGAGTCGGAGAGGTCCTCAAGATAGGGGGATGTAATACCGGTCCATGCAGGGGTGGGATCGTTCTTGGTGGAATCCCATGCCTCGAACTGCTCGCGCAGGTAGGTGTCTATCGCCGAGTCTCCGGGGAGGAAGAAGGTGTAAGTACCGTATGTTGAGAGCAGTCCCAACATGTTTGCCTGTTTCAAGATGGTAATCATCTTGCTGAATCTGTCCTCGCGGTTGAGGATAAAGTCGGCAACAGTTTCACCGGTAAATGTGTATCGGTTCGAGGTGTCGATGTCCTCGTTGCAAGCGGTGAAACTTGCCCCAATTGTGAGCGCTATTGCAAGAGCGCCAATGAATTTGAAGATACGCATCATAGTTATTTGATTTTATCGTTTTTTTGTGGTTGAAAATAGTGTTAAGCGAAGCTTCTGCTGCTTAGAAGCTGTTTGAATTTTATTAGAAAATAATTCTATATTTGCGCTGTTTATTTCGGCTTATTTAACTGAGTTTATCTCCTTCGCGCCTCGGCTATTTTCAAGCAAGCTTGAATAGCGCTCGGTTTGTCGTCGATTGAGTCTATTTTAATGTTATTGAAGTTGCTTTCACTCGCTTAGCAATTTGTGAACAAGTTCACATTGCGCTCGTTTAATCGCAACTTTGGCATCTTTTCTTTCTTATTTTTTGGAAATAGCCCGCTATTCCCTGCAAAATGCGAAAGAAAATCTACTCAAAATATCTCTCAAATAATTCCAAAATAAAATTCAAACAGCTTCTTAATTTGCAATTATAACTATTTTTTCTGTTTTTTATGTCATTGTAGAGTGTAAATTTTTCATTTTTGCTAAATTTAACACAATTATGGGTGTTGACTGTGGTTGCAGCTATCTGCATTACCTGCTTTGACAATTCGCGTAACAAAATTGTATAGTCCGCAGAAATCTTTTTTAGTATTCCGGCAGAGAAAAGGTGATTGTTAAAATAGTTTAATTTGATGCTTAAATTTATATTGTTTCTTTATAAATTAGGAATATTTTTTGTTTCTTTGCGATGTTGTAGATGGTGTGTCATGCAATTATGTATGCTGATACTCAATGTGGTAAGCGGTATGTGTAAAGAAAACAGATAATGCAAAATGTGTGATTACCGTCGTAAAGCACTTGATAACAATACATTAATTATAAACCTTAATTATTTATTATGAAAAAAAGTTTACTGTTAACCTGCCTTTTGGCGTGCTTTGCCCTCTTCGGAAAGGCGCAGTCGTCAACATGGCCCATCACTCTTACCCCGGAAGATGGTCTTCCCGGTAATTTGGAGTTGAGCACATATGTGTACAAGTCTCCGCTTTACACATTCGACGAGGCTATCACAACACTTCGTCTCACAGTGTGCCATACAAACTCATCGTATCCTTCACCCGAAGGCTTCAACGGTCGTGCAACATGGGGACCCGGTTGGGCTTTCTGGTCTCTTGCTGAGTTCCGCATCTTCGACGAGAACGGCGAAGAGGTAACTTACACTCCTGCTTCTAATGCTTGCGCCCCCGGCGACGGTTCTTTGGAAGGTCTCTATGACAAAAACATCAGTACACACTTCCACACAACCTATGGTCATGGTCCCATGGATCATGACTATCCTTACGTAGACTTCCAGATTGAGCGCGACGACCTCACATCGTTCCGTTTCGAGTGGGATACACGTAGCGGTTACCACCACAACCAGCCTACATACATCGGTCTTACACCCGGTACTGCTTACTGGCCCATGCCCGAGCAGAACATTCAGATTGAGAAGATTACTTCACCTGAGGATCTCAAAGAGGAGGGTGGTCTCTTCATTCTCGAAGGTCACTCTGCTGACTGGGAAGATCCCGACCGTGAGCGCACAAACATCGGTGGCGGTTTCTTCGAAGCTCCCTGTCTTGGTACAGGTCAGCCCTCTGCATTCGGTGTATTCTATCTTCTCCCCGTTGAAGGCGAAGAGGACACATACAAGGTACGTTACCTCAACCACAACCACTACATCAGAAAGACCGGTACAGGTGGCTTTGACTTTGTAGAGTGGACAGCAAACGCAAACAACGCCGAGGCTATCACATTCAAGGCTAACAGCGCTGTTGAGGGTGACTTCACTCTTACAACACACCACGACTCGGTTATTCTTGGTCAGGACGCTAATGTTCGTATGATGTACACAGTGAACACAGACTCTGCTGTTCAGAATGCGCCCCGTGCAGCCGCAGCTACAAACTTCAGCATGTACAAGGTTACAATCAACGGCAACACTGTAGCTTACCAGCTTCAGGAGGTTATCGACGAGGCTGAGGCACGTATTGCAGCTTACGGCGCAATGGAGGAGTATGTTGATGATCAGTACGATGTACTCGTAGAGGCTGTAGAGGCTGCAAAGGCTATTCTCGCAGGTGAGAATATCTCTGCTGCTGATGTTATCACAACTGCAACAAGCCTCAACGCGAAAATCGCTGACTATGCAGCTATGAACATCTACGCATGGGTTGACTCTTGTACAAAGATTATGGACGCCATCAACGATGGTTCAATCCTTACATCATCAGGTCCCGACTGGATCAACAACTCTTATCCCGAGGATGCTGACGTTGCATTGCAGTCTGCAATCGACAGAGGCGACATCACTGCTGAAAATTACAGAGGTCTTGCTGACATCGATGCAGCTATTGCCGACATCAAAGCTATCATAACAAGCTTCTGGGCTTCTAAGATCACTAACGTGAAGTCTCTCCCCTTCCGCATCGGTCAGGAGGAAGATGGTCTTCCCGGTGAGAAGAGCAACAGCGTTTGGAGATGGGAATCTCCCACAATCTACCTCACAGAGGAGGTTGAGGAGCTCCGCTTCACAGTATTCAAGAACCACTCAGGACGTAACTTCAACGGTTATCCTTTCGTTTGTATCAACGAGTTCGAGCTTTACAGCATCACAGGCGAGAAGATCGAGTTGACAGAGGATTGCTTCGAGACAAACTCTCTTAAATCAAGCGACGGTAATTCAGGCGGTATCCCCGGTCTTGTAGACGGCAACACAGCAAACAGCTACCACTTCCACTCAGCTTGGGATTCTAACAATGACACAGGTTACGAAGGTAACGAGTATGTTTACCTTGACATTACACTCCCCGAGCCCATCAGCGGCTTCAAATATGTACAGTATGGTCGTGGTAACGGTTACGACGATGTTCCCACAGACTTCGTATTCGGTTACTATGGCGAGACAGTAGATCCCATTTCAGTTGAATTCCCCGACGAGTACAACGCAGTACGCGGTGCTCAGGTTAAGGAGGTTGCTGAGATTACAGACAACGGTATCTACGCAATCTACGGTATGCTCAACTGCGACCCCGTTGAGGGTACAGGTGCAGAGGGTGGCTTCTACACAAGCAACAACCGCTATGTAGGTTCATTCCAGTCTCCTTGTGCATTCACAATCCGCAAGACAGGTGATGAGGATAATACATACTACATCCAGAGCCTTGCTGACGGTAAATACTGGCAGAGTGCAAGAACCAATGCTCCCGACTACTGGACTAGCGGTTCTGCAACTCTCTACAAATCACAGGCTGCTAAGGTTAAGATTGAGCCCAACAACAACGAGAACCTCCCCTACTCATTCGTAATGTATGAGTATGTTGAGGAGTCTTCACGTGAATTCGACGGCGAAGAGACAGCTTGTCCTTATGTAATCGCTCAGGACTGGGGTGGTGGTCTCGGTTGGTTCAACGTTCCTTCACTCGACATGAACGACAAGGACGGTGAGGGTGAGTGGTTCATCTATCACATGTCAATGGATAACCCCAACCTCTACTGGTTGACAGCTCTTACAAAGGCTGCCGAGAAGCTCGGCTTCGTTGTAAGCAACGACCCCGGTCGCTATGCAACATTGGGAGAATTCCCCGCAATTCTTGCTGAGGCTCAGTTGGCAGTTGAGACAGCAGACGAGGCTAAAGCAGCAGTTTGCGTAACAAAACTTTCTGACGCTATTGCAGCTGTTGAGAATGCAGAGGTTAACCCCGTAGTTGAGGGTACATACGTATTCGAGGCTTTCAACTCAGCATTTATGGATCAGCAGAAGACCAAGAAGGCTATCTACTTCATGGATCCCCACACTTGCGGTGAGTTCTGTGGCGAGAACGAGCTCGGTTGGAGAAGCACACCCGAGGACTTCTCTGATATCGATCCTATGTATCTCATTGAGCTTGAAAAGGCTTCAGCAGACGATGCTGATGTAGCAGCATGGTTGGCAGACAGCCTTATCACTCCCGATCAGGTAGATAATGCTTACTATGTTAAGAGCAAGAAGTTCGGTAAATATGTAGGCTATCCTGATCCCGAAGAATCTAATAACGCAAGCTGGTATGGTCTCCACCTCTTCCTCCAGGATACACCTAAGGCACACATGGTTATCTTCAACAAGGAGGGTGCGTTCGACATCTGGGTACCCGGTGGTGGTGAATATAATGACAGCGAGAATGGCAATTTGTGCTTCCACGCTCAGGATCACGGTGGTGGCGGCGGCAACGCAGGACACATCGTTTACTGGAAACGTGGCGATATAAACTCATTGTGGCACCTCCGTCTCATCTCATCTAAGACATCTATCAGCGACATCAACGCTGAGGGCGATGAGGTAGTTTCTACAACATACTACACAGTTGACGGTGTTGCAATTCCTGCTCCTGTTAAGGGTGTAAATATCGTTAAGACAGTTTACGCTAACGGTGTTGTTGAAAGCAAAAAGGTTGTTGTTGAATAATATAACAACTGTATAAATAGAAAAGGAGAGGCTCATTCGAGTCTCTCCTTTTCTATTTAATACGCTGTTTTTGGTTAATGCAGGTCTCCGGCACTGATTGGAACATGTTGAAATTCCATAAACTCCTCTTGGATAAGAGGAGGTGGCCGTTAGGCCGGAGGAGTTTGAAACTTTTTGCTTGTGTGTTTGTTCAAACTCCCTCCCCCTTCGGGTACTCCCTCTTATCCAAGAGGGAGAGTTGTTTGCAGTTGTTCTAAATTACCGGATTTATATTACAGAATACCTCCCTGTTCCTTCTCCTCCAACTCTCTGAACTGCATGGGCGAGATTCCGGTATGTGTCTTGAAGAATTTGCCGAAGAATGAGGGGTTGGGGAAGTTGAAATAGTCGGCCATCCTCTTCATGCTCATGTTTGTGTTTTTGAGGTTGTATTTAATGCGGCTGACAGCATGAGCATTTATAATTTGCGAAGGAGTCTTTCCCGTAACCTGCTTCACGCTGTAACTAAGATGCTTCGCACTATAGCATAGTTTGTCGGCGAAGTAGGAAACCGAGCGGTGTGAACCGTCGTCGGCATTTACGGCATTAATAAAGTCATGTACTATAGTTGTCGACCTGTTGTTCCTATTCTCTATTCTCTTATCCTCGGGGACAAGATGACTCAGTTGTGCCAGCATTTCGCAGAAGAGCCCTGCAAAGTGGAAACGGCGCGTCTGCTTGCTGTAGGCGTGAGGCTCCTCGTTGATGAGTGTCATCAGCAACTCCTTGTAAAGATAAAGTTTGCGCGATGCCTTCTGCGCGATTGAATGTACAGGGTTGTCGTAGAGGTAGTGAATGACGTTGAGTGTCTCCTTGTTCATGCAGATAATTTCGCTGAGGAATCTCTTTGAAACAACGGTAAACTTCACAGCGTTGTTGTTGCGTGTCCTATATGAGGCAATGGTTGTACCTGTGGGCAGAATGGCGCAACAATCCTTTTTAATGCTGTATTCCTCTCCGTTTATTTTGCAGTGGACGCTTTCGTTGCCTTCGTTGAAAATTATCATGCAGCAATCGAGCCTGATTGCCTTTTTGCTATTCCCTGTTATTTGTGTCAGGTTGTTCAGAAAGGCAATGTCGTTGTCCATGTATAGTATAAAAAGCGGGTGCTTTTTGAAATCTTCGAAACAGATGCTCTTTGTGTCTTCAGTGTGCATATAGTTGTCGTCTCATTTTGCTTTTGCAAATTTGGGCAAAAAATTTTATTTACTATGTGATTATTTGCCTATAAAATGTTCTATTTTCCCGACGTATGTGCAAAAAATGTTATAGCGTGCAAAAAAGAAAAATAGAACATTTTATGGGAAATATTTATTATTCGAAATTTTATTTTCTATCTACATTTGTATTCGGATTTATTGATTAAGATATATTCAGTTTTTTCGTGTTGTAGTGTGAAGGGCTTCCTCAAGGGTTAATCTCCTAAGGGGCCCTTTGTTTTTTTATCGACAGCAAATAAAATTGAAACAGTTTCCTAAAAAGAAATATTTTGCGTATGTTTGCATGGATAAACATATATTGGCAAATAATACTAAAATAAATATTTATGAAACAGAACAACAAATTTAAACTTGCGGGCTGCCTGCTCGCCGCGTTGCTCGCGGCCGGTAACGTATCAGCCCAGAAGATCGACGGCAGCATAAATGCCGAAATGTTGAAAGAGTTCGCCGAGAACTATAAGCCTACTGGTGCCGAAAAGGCATTGAAGAACGTGATGCTCACAACATCTGTAAAGACTCTTGCAGTAAATCAGGAGAACAAGACAGAGATGAACACCTTTTTCAGTAACACTGTAAATTCAAAAGGCATCACCGACCAGGAATCATCAGGCCGTTGCTGGCTCTTCACCGGACTCAATGTGATGAGAGCGAAGATGATTGCAGAGCAGAATCTTAACGGCTTCGAATTTTCGCAGGTATATAACTTCTTCTTCGACCAGCTTGAGAAGTCGAACCTCTTCCTTCAGGGTATCATCGACACACGTAAAAAGCCTATCGATGACCGCACTGTTGAGTGGCTCTTCAAGAATCCCTTGAGCGATGGCGGCACATTCACCGGAGTGGCAGACCTTGTAGCAAAATATGGCGTTGTACCCAAGAGCGCAATGCGCGAGACATACAGCAGCAACAATACAAGCGCATTCAACAGCGTAATCAAGAGAAAATTGCGCGAGTTCGGTATTCAGCTCCGCGAAGCAAGCGACAGCGGCAAGAAGGAGAAGGAGCTTATGGCAATGAAGAAAGAGATGCTCGGCACCGTCTACAAGATGCTTGCAAGCGTATACGGCGTTCCTCCTACCACATTCACATGGGCTCCCAAGGACAGCGATGGCAAGTACCGCGAAAAACCTCAGGAGTACACTCCCAAGAGCTTCTATGAGAAATTCGTGGGTCTCGACTTCCAGAACAACTATGTGATGTTGATGAACGATCCCTCGCGTCCCTACTGGAAAAGCTACGAAATTTCGTACGACCGCCACGTGTACGAAGGACACAACTGGCTCTATGTGAACCTCCCTATGGAAGATATCAAGCAGATGGCCATTGCCTCAATCAAGGATAGCGTGATGATGTACTTCTCATGCGACGTAGGCAAGTTCCTCGACTCCGGCCGCGGATTGCTCGACATCAACAACTACGACTATGAATCGCTCTTCGGCGTTGAGTTCAAGATGGACAAAAAGCAGCGTATCATCACCCGCGACAGCGGTTCATCACACGCAATGACTTTGAAGTCTGTTGACATCGACGAGAATGGCAAGACCGTTAAATGGCAGGTTGAGAACAGTTGGGGTGCATCATCGGGTTACAAAGGCACACTCATTATGACCGACGAGTGGTTCGACGAATATATGTTCCGCCTTGTCGTTGACAAGAAATATGTTCCCGCAAAGGTGCTTAAGGTGCTTGATGAGAAGCCTACAATGCTTCCCGCTTGGGACCCCATGTTTATGCCTGAAGAATAAAATCTTAATCAAGTATAATAGCAAAAGGTTCGGAATGTCCGAACCTTTTGCTATTTTTGCAGTATATTGCATAAATAACACAAAATAAGACTTATGGATAAGAAAGAGAATTTTTCGCTTCCCGAAAATGCGTGCCGCGAACTTAAAGAGGGTGAAAAATACACCCCGGTGATGAGACCAGACGGAAATTACAGAGAGGTTACCCCGTGGTCGGTAGGCTGGGGCATAGTGATGGCTGTGGTCTTCTCGGCCGCAGCAGCCTATCTTGGGCTTAAAGTAGGACAGGTATTCGAGGCTGCAATACCCATTGCCATTATTGCCGTAGGCCTTTCGTCGGCCTTCAAACGCAAGAATGCACTCGGCGAAAATATCATCATACAGTCGATTGGTGCAAGTTCGGGAGTTATTGTGGCAGGTGCCATATTCACTCTTCCCGCGCTATATATCCTACAGGACAAATACCCCGAAATTACAGTCAACTTCATGGAGGTGTTCTTCAGTTCGCTGCTCGGCGGTGCGCTGGGAATATTGTTGCTTATCCCATTCCGCAAATATTTCGTCAGCGACATGCATGGCAAATATCCCTTCCCCGAAGCTACAGCAACCACTCAGGTGCTTGTGTCGGGAGAGAAGGGTGGCAGTCAGGCGAAGCCTCTTATCCTCGCAGGCCTCATCGGAGGACTCTACGACTTTGTGGTAGCATCGCTCGGTTGGTGGAGCGAGACGGTAACCACCCGCATACTCCCCTTCGGCGAAACTGTTGCTGAAAAGGCCAAATTGGTGTTCAAGGTAAATACCGGTGCAGCAGTGCTTGGTCTCGGATATATTGTAGGACTGAAATATTCGCTCATCATCTGCGCAGGCTCACTGCTTGTGTGGTTCATCATCATTCCTCTGATGTCGCTCCTCTTCGGCGGTGAGGTGTTGCAGTTCGGTAACGATGCGATAACAGCGACTGTGGGCAGCATGAGTGCCGAGACTATCTTCTCGACCTATGCCCGCCACATCGGTATCGGCGGTATTGCAACTGCCGGAATCATCGGCATCATAAAGTCGTGGGGCATAATTAAAGGCGCTGTAGGCTTGGCTGCAAAGGAGCTTAAGGGCAGCGACAAGAAGGCAAATGTGAATATACTGCGCACACAGCGCGACCTTCCCATGAAGTTCATCGCCACTGCCACGCTCATAACATTGGCACTTATCTTTGCGTTCTTCTATATGACGGTAACCCCCAATCTGCTGCATGCCATTGTAGGATTGCTGTTGGTTGCGGTTATTGCGTTCCTCTTTACCACTGTGGCGGCAAATGCCATTGCCATTGTGGGCAGTAACCCAGTATCGGGAATGACGCTTATGACGCTGATTCTTGCATCGGTAATTCTTGTGTCGGTAGGCATGAGCGGTGCATCTGGCATGGTGTCGGCGCTCATCATCGGTGGTGTGGTTTGTACAGCCTTGTCGATGGCAGGAGGCTTCATCACCGACCTTAAGATAGGCTACTGGCTGGGAACAACCCCTTCGAAACAGGAGGGCTGGAAGTTCCTCGGCACTCTCATCTCCGCAGCAACAGTGGGTGGTGTGATGCTTATCCTGAACAAGACCTACGGATTCACAAGCGGACAGCTTGCCGCTCCTCAGGCAAATGCGATGGCTGCTGTTATTGAGCCTATGATGTCGGGCGCAGGCGCACCGTGGCTGCTCTACGGCATAGGAGCGTTGCTTGCCATTGTACTCAACTACTTCAATATACCTGCGCTTGCCTTTGCACTCGGAATGTTCATCCCTCTTGAACTCAACACCCCATTGCTCATTGGAGGTGCCATAAGCGCATATGTCGGCAGCCGTAGCAAGGACGAGGCTCTGAACAAGGCACGTGTGGACAAAGGTACACTCATGGCATCGGGATTCATTGCCGGTGGTGCACTTATGGGTGTTGTGAGCGCAGCACTGAAATTTGCAGGCATCGACTGGATGAATGCCGCATGGGCGGAGAGCCTCGGCGGTTCGTGGTGTGCAGTGGCTGTGTATGTGCTGTTGATACTCTTCCTCATACGCTCGTCGTTGAGTGCTAAAAAAGAATAAGAAGCTTATGGTTCTCAACTATATCTGGATAGCCTTTTTCTTAGTGGCTTTTGCCATAGCCCTTGTGCGGCTCATATTCATGGGCGACACAGAGATTTTCCCTGCCATAATGGACTCCACCTTTGCAACGGCAAAGACGGCGTTCGAAATATCGCTGGGGCTTACGGGCGTGCTCTCCCTGTGGATGGGCATAATGAAGATAGGCGAGAATGGCGGCATTGTGAATGTGGTTGCACGTATGCTTGCGCCCATATTCTCAAAAATATTCCCCGACATTCCCAAAGGACACCCCGTCACGGGTACAATGTTCATGAACTTTGCCGCAAATATGCTGGGGCTGGACAATGCAGCAACACCTATGGGGCTTAAGGCAATGCAGGAACTTCAGACGCTGAACGACAAGAAGGATACTGCCACCAACCCTATGATAATGTTCCTTGTACTCAACACCTCAGGGCTTACACTTATCCCCATGAGCGTGCTTGTCTATCGCGCACAGTTAGGGGCAGCGCAGCCTACGGATGTCTTTATACCTATCCTGTTGGCAACGACAGTGGCTACACTCGCCGGTCTTGTGGTAACAAGCATCTATCAGCGCATCAATCTGTTGAACCGCACAATGCTGCTTTTCATGCTGGGAATATGCCTTTTTGTGGCAGGGGGAACGGTGGGCTTCATGCAACTTTCCAAGACAGAGGTGGAGGTGTTGTCAACTTCGCTCGCAAATATCATCCTCTTCTCCATTATCATCCTCTTCATCCTATCCGGGGTGATAAAGAGGATAAATGTCTACGATTCATTTATCGAAGGAGCAAAAGAGGGCTTTTCTACTGCAGTGAGGATAATCCCCTATCTGGTGGCAATATTGGTGGCTGTAGGAGTATTCCGCGCATCGGGTGCAATGGATATGCTCATCGACGGAGTGTCGGCTTGCGTGGCATTTTGCGGCGGCGATACGGACTTTGTGGCGGCTTTGCCAACAGCCATAATGAAGCCTCTCAGCGGCAGCGGTGCTCGCGGGCTGATGATAGACACCATGACTACATACGGTGCCGACTCCTTTGTAGGCCGTCTCGCCTGTCTCTTTCAAGGAGCTACCGACACCACATTCTACATACTTGCCGTCTACTTCGGCAGCGTGGGCATACGCAAGACACGCCACGCTGTAACTTGCGGATTGCTCGCCGACCTTGCGGGCATACTCGCGGCAATAGGAATTGCATACATATTCTTCTAAATACAGACAAATATGAAAAAAACACTCTTCGGTATTATCGCGCTGCTCTTCTGCACATTGGCAAGCGCACAGGAATTTAAAATAAACCACGGCCCCTATTTGCAGAATATGGGCAGTGATGAAGTAACAGTATATTTCACAACCTCGAAAGAGGCATTTTCGTGGGTGGAGGTAACAGGCGACAAATGGACAAAGCCACAACGGTTCGCTACCATGTTTGCAGGACAGTACAACGCCTACAACAAAGAGAACCGTGTGCAGATAACAGGCTTGCGTCCCGGCACAAAATACCGTTACCGCCTCGTTTCAAAAGAGATTACCGAATATCGTCCCTACAAGGTAACATACGGCGACAGCATTGCAACCGCATGGGAGGAGTTTACCACCTTCAACCCCAAGCAGCAGAGCCTCTCGTTTGTGCTTATGAACGATGGACACGACAAGCCCCAAAAGGTCAAGAACCTGCTCGGTAAATTTCCGCTTACCAATGTGGATATGGTCGTTTACCTCGGCGACATGATAAGCTACTACGAAAAGGAGGAGGCTCCCTACTATGGATATATCGATCCATCGGTTGAGATATTCGCAAAGAACAAGCCTTTTATCTCCATTCGCGGCAACCACGAGATGCGCGGTAAACTTACCCGCAACTACATGAACATAATCGGCTGTCCCAACGACCGCTTCTACAACATCGCATACTTCGGCTGCACAGCTCTCATAATGCTCGATCCCGGAGAGGACAAGCCCGACACTCAGCCTGTATATGCGGGCATGAACAGCTACGACGGCTACCGCATGGAGCAGATAGAGTGGCTCAAAAAAGAGGCAAAGAGCAAACAGTTCAAGGCTGCAAAGAACAAGATAGTGCTCATGCATATCCCTCCCATCGTAACTGATGATCCCAACATTCCTGAAGAGTACACAGCCACAGAACTCGAAAAGCACTTCAAACCCCTATTCAACGAGCTTGGCATCGACATTGTAATCTCTGGACACACCCACAGACACATTGTAGCTGAAAAGGGTGAGCGTGGCAACAACTATCCTATCATCACCAACGACAACGAAGATGTAATGCTTGTCAACAGCAACAAGGATGGCATAAGCATAAAAATCATCAGCGAAAAGGATAAAGTGATACTCGACAGAAAATTCAAATAATATGATAAGTTATCAGACAGAGGGCGTCAAGATGCCCGCCATAAAAAGACGCGACACAAGCGCATGGATAAAGAGAGTAGCTGCATCATACGGCAAGAAGTGCGGCGAAATTGCCTACATATTCTGCGACGACGCAAAGATACTGGAGGTCAACAACGAATATCTTCAGCACGACTACTACACAGACATCATCACATTCGACTACTGCGAGGATGATACCATCAACGGCGACCTTTTCATCAGCCTCGACACGGTACGCAGTAATGCAGAGATGGTTGGTGCTACGTATGAACAGGAATTGCACCGCGTGATTATCCACGGCATACTGCATCTCTGCGGAATCGACGACAAAGGCGAGGGCGAACGTGAAATCATGGAGGCTGCCGAGAATCGCGCACTTTCTATGAGAGAGTAGAGGCCTGAATGTGAAAAAACAACAGTGTGCTACCGCAAGGATAGCACACTGTTGTTTTTTCACCGTAGTGTAACTGTTATTTTACAGCATCAGCAAGCTCGGCGCCGGGTTTGAATTTTGCAATCTTCTTTGCTGCAATTTCAATAGTCTCCTTTGTTGCGGGGTTGATACCTTTGCGGGCAGCCTTCTCTACTGTAGAGAATGTTCCGAAACCTACAATAGCAATTTTGTCGCCCTCTGCAAGAGCGCCTGTTACTGTGCTAACAAAAGCATCTACTGCCTTCTTGGCGTCAACTTTGCTTATCTGAGCCTTCTCGGCGATAGCGTTTACGAGTTCTGTCTTATTCATAATTCAATGTTTTTATGGAGAATGTATTTCTTTTGTAATCACAAATATATGAAGTCGAATAACATAAAACAAATAAATAATGAAAAAAAACTGTTTTTTTTGTAAAATCTCATAAATAGAGCGCATAAATGCACTTTTTACGGTGGAATTTGGTTACATTTGCACGTTTTTTGCGGCCGCCAGCAGGGCTGATACCGGCCAGCTGCAACGCCCTATTATCAATCCATTGATTATCTATGAGAGAACTTCCGGTAGTTACAAAAAATCTTTTGGCCATCAATGTGCTTATGTTCCTTGCACTGTTGGCATTCGAAAGGCAGGGCATCGACCTAAACAATCTGCTCGGCCTTCATCTGTTCATCGCGCCTGACTTCAGACCATATCAGTTGCTTACATACATATTCATGCATGGCAGTTTTACGCATATATTCGTGAATATGTTCTCCCTGTGGATGTTCGGCCGCGTGCTCGAACAGGTGTGGGGCAGCAAACGCTTCCTTGTATACTATTTGCTTACAGGTATAGGTGCCGGTCTCATGCAGGAACTTGTGCAGTTTGCATATTATTACATTGAACTCTCGGCATATGCAAATGTCAATATAGGCGGAGGAGTGATTGTGCCTATGGCCGAATATCTGAACATGTGGACTACGGTGGGAGCATCGGGTGCCGTCTACGGTATGTTGCTTGCATTCGCACTCACCTTCCCCAACCAGCAACTGTTCATGTTTCCTCTTCCCTTCCCGATAAAAGCAAAATACTTTGTGCTGATAATAGGCGCAATAGAACTGCTGACAGGCATGGGTAACCATGCGGGCGACAATGTCGCACACTTTGCACACCTCGGAGGTATGCTCATAGGATTGGTGTTGATTATTTATTGGCGTAAAAAAGGTAAAATTCATGGCCCGTATAATTTCTGAACTTCGTAACCGTTTCCTTTCCGAAAATATGGTCGGAAAATTCATTTATGTGAATGTGGGAGTCTATGTACTCTTTGCGTTTATTGATGTTGTAGCAACACTCTTCAATATAAAATCCCCTGCAATATACTTGAAGTTGTGGCTCGAACTGCCCTCATCGCTGCCACAATTCATTTTGCAACCGTGGTCTATTCTGACATATATGTTCCTCCACGGAGGACTGATGCATCTGCTGTGGAACATGATTGCACTATACTGGTTCGGCAAAATATTCCTCTCATTCTTCTCCACACGCCATTTTGTGGGTGTGTACCTATTGGGAGGCATCGTCGGCGGACTCTTTTTCATGCTTGCCTACAACATTTTCCCCTTCTTCTCATCTTCGGTGGCATACACAGGGCTTGTGGGAGCATCAGCGGCAGTGCTTGCAGTGGTAACGGCAGCAGCCTACAGAGTACCCGACTATAGGATAAACCTCCTTTTTATCGGCGAAATTACGTTGAAGACATTTGCCATTGCCACGATTGTAATTTCTATACTGCTGACCACCTCCGACAATGCAGGCGGTTCTTTCGCCCATCTTGGCGGTGCATTTGCCGGATACCTGTTTGCCTACTATCTGAACAAGGGACGCGACCTTACCTTCTACATCAACAAGGCTGTCGATGCCATTGCAGGGTTGTGTAACCGACTTTTCAATAAGGCAAAGACCCCGAAGATGAAGATATTCAAAGGCAAGCATGCCGATGATTATGAATATAACTCGCGCGAAAAAAAGCGTAGCGGGAATGTCGACGCTATACTCGAAAAGGTTAAAAAGTATGGATACTCCTCGCTCACTGAGGATGAGAAAAAGCAACTGTTCGACGCCTCTAACCGTGGCGGAGCCTGACAACTTCCAACAGAGCGCCTTTATTTGGGGTTTTATACGTATCAATCACGTTTTTAGGCCATTTTTCACTGAAAAATAGAAAAAAACAGGGGAAAAAGCGGCCTTATATAAATAAAATTCAAAAACCGCTCTTTTGTTTAGGGAAAATATGCTATATTTGCGAACTTTAATAGGATAAGTATAATAAAATAATAATAAATTTTTAATAAAAATGCAAAACAAAGGATTTGTAAAGGTATTTGCGCTCCTGCTTACATTGGTGTGCTTGTTCTATCTTTCGTTCTCTTTTGTAACGAGTTATCATGCCGGTAAAGCGGCTGAGGACCCCCAGGGAGAACAGCACTACATGGATTCCATGCTCAACGAGAAAGTTTGGCTTGGAGTTTACACATTGAAGCAGAGCCGTGACATGGAAATCGGTCTTGGCCTCGACTTGAAGGGCGGTATGAACGTCATCATGGAGGTCTCTGTACCCGATGTAGTAAAAGTATTGGCTGATCACAAAGAGGATGCAGCTTTCAATGAGGCTATTGCTAACGCAAAGAAGCAGTCATTGACAAGCCAGTCCGATTTTATCACCCTTTTCATCAACGAATACAAGAGATTGGCTCCCGAGTCTTCACTCGCCACTCTTTTTGCGACACAGCAGTTGAAGGACAAGGTTAACACCCGTTCTACAGACAGCGAGGTTGAGAAGGTGCTCCGCGAGGAGGTTCAGGCTGCTATCGACAACTCATTCAACGTGCTCCGTACACGTATCGACCGCTTCGGTGTGGTACAGCCCAACATCCAGACTCTGGAGGGTGCTATGGGTCGCATCATGATTGAGCTTCCCGGTGTAAAGGAGCCCGAGCGCGTTCGTAAACTGTTGCAGGGTTCTGCAAACCTTGAGTTCTGGGAGACATACAACGCTTCTGAGGTGCTTCCCGCATTGCAGAATGCCGATGCAAAACTCGCTGCTATTGCTGCTCCTGCCAAGGAGGAAGCAAAAGAGGCTGTAGCTGAGGAGCCTAAAGAGGCTTCGACAGAGGATGTTGCCGCAGCTCTCGATGGCGAGAACAAAGCTGAGGCTGCCGCTACAGAGGATATCGCAAAGGCTCACCCCCTTGCATCTGTTCTTCAGTTCAACAACAACGGTTGTGTAGTAGGTTATGCTCACTACAAGGATACAGCTGCCATCAACACAATGCTTGCTAACCCCGAGGTGAAGAAGATTCTTCCCCGCGACCTCCGTCTCTACTGGGGTGTAAGAGCTGTTGATGCTGAGACTACAAACCTCTTCTACGAGCTTTATGCAATCAAGAGCACACAGCGCAACGGTCGTGCACCCCTTGAGGGCGACGTAGTTGTATCGGCTGCCGATACATACGACCAGTATGGCCGTCCCTGCGTAACAATGTCAATGAACACAGACGGTTCACGTCGTTGGGCTCATCTTACAAAGAGCAACATCGGTCGCGCCATCGCTATCGTTCTTGACGGTTGCGTTTACAGCGCACCCAACGTGAACAGCGAGATTACAGGCGGTCGCTCCGAGATTACAGGTAACTTCACCATCGAGCAGACAAAGGACTTGGCTAACGTGCTTCGTTCAGGTAAGATGCCCGCTCCCGCACGCATCGTTCAGGAGGACATCGTTGGTCCCTCACTCGGTCAGGAGTCAATCAACCAGGGTATGATGTCATTCGTTGTGGCATTCATTCTCCTTATGATATATATGTGCGCAATTTACGGTCTCATCCCCGGTGCTATCGCTAACGGCGCACTCCTTATCAACCTCTTCTTCACTCTCGGTGTACTTGCTTCGTTCCAGGCTGCACTTACACTTTCAGGTATCGCAGGTCTTGTGCTCTCTTTGGGTATGGCTGTTGACGCCAACGTGCTTATCTACGAGCGTGCTAAAGAAGAGTTGCGCGGTGGCAAGCAGGTACGCGCAGCTCTCGCCGATGGTTACAAGAATGCATTCTCGGCTATCTTCGACTCTAACTTCACATCTATCATCACCGGTGTTATCCTCTTCTACTTCGGTACAGGTCCCATCAGAGGCTTTGCTACCACACTTATCATCGGTATCTTCTGCTCATTCTTTACAGCTGTGTTTGTAACACGTGTATTCTATGAGCACTTCATGGAGAAGGGCAAGTTGCTGAACCTTACATTCGTAACAAAGTGGTCAAAGAACCTCATGCTCAACACCTCATACAACTTTATGGGTGCTCGCAAGAAGTCATTCACTGTTTTCGGTGTACTTGCTGCTATTATGATTGTATCGTTCGCTGTTCGCGGCCTCAGCCAGAGCATCGACTTCACAGGTGGACGCAACTTCGTTGTTCAGTTCGAGAAGGAGGTTGAGCCCGAGACTGTAAGAGCTCTCCTCAAGACCAAGATTACTGAGGACAACGTTCAGGCTATTGCCCTCGGTACAGACAAGAAGACTATCCGTATCACAACCAACTATCGTATCAACGAGGATGATGTAAATGTTGATGCTGAGATTGAAGCATTCCTTTACAACGCTTTGATGGATGGAAAACTTCTTAGCGAAGGTCTTGACCTTGCTACATTCATCGACCGCGACAACCGCGAAGGTGGTTCTATCATCAGTTCTCAGAAGGTAGGTCCCAGCATCGCTGAGGATATTACCAAGGGTGCTATCTGGTCGGTAATCTTCGCTCTTGTAGCAATCTTCCTCTACATCTTGGTACGTTTCCGCAATGTGGCATTCAGCATCGGTTCTATCACAGCGTTGGCTATCGACGTTCTCATGATTATCGGTTGCTACTCATTGTTCTACGGAATCCTCCCCATGTCTCTTGAGGTTGACCAGACATTCATCGGTGCTGTCCTCACAGCTATTGGTTACTCTATCAACGACAAGGTGGTTGTATTCGACCGTATCCGCGAGTTTATCGGATTGTATCCCAAGCGTGATAAGTTCTCACTCTTCAACGATTCAATCAACACAACCCTTTCTCGTACAATCAACACCTCTGTAAGTACTTTGATTGTGTTGCTCTGTATCTTCATCCTCGGTGGTGACAGCATACGCAGCTTCTCATTCGCTATGATTCTCGGTGTTGTATTCGGTACACTTTCGTCAATCTTCGTAGCTGCTCCCGTAGCTTACATGACATTGACAAAGAAAGAGGCTAAGGCTTCAAAGAAATAACATCAGGTTATAAATAATATCGGAGGACGGATGCACCGAGTGCATCCGTCCTCTTTTCGTAATATTATTGTCCGGTAAATGTATTTAAGTCGTTTAAAATTCAATATTTAAGTAGCTACAAGCCCCCATTTTTTATTAAGACAAATTTAAGAAGCTGTTTAAATTTTCTTAAAAAAATAATTCTATATTCGCGATGTTAATTTCGGCTTATTTGAGTCTATTTCGGCATCTTTTCTTTCTTATTTTTTGGAAATAGCCCGCTATTCCCTGCAAAATGCGAAAGAAAATCTACTCGAAATACCTCTCAAATAATTCCGAAATAAAATTTAAACAGCTTCTAACTACCAATAAAAATAAACTAAAGATGGCTTGCCTTGCGGCAAGCCATCTTTAGTTTTATAATGAAGCTATCAGTGATTACTTCTTGGGAAGATACCAGTTAGCCTCGTTCTTCAGCTTCTCGTAGAGAGTAGCATCGTACTGGAAGTCGGGGTGAGAAGAACTTACCTTGTTCTCGATTGCACGACCTGCTACACGCTTAGCAAGAACATCGGGGTTGCCCATATTCTTTGCGAAACGGATAAGGTCTGTGAAACGGTAACCTTCGAATGCTGTCTCAAGAGCGCACTCGTCGATGATGAGGTTGCGAACGTAGTCAACCTTCATCTCAGGTGTGATACCGTACTCCTTGTAAGCAACAATAGTCATGATAGTGTCGCCATTCTCGTCGAACTGAACCTTACCCTTGTCGTTGAGCAAAGGAATCTCCTTAGTTGCGTCAACAGCCTCCTTACCGAAGTAGAGAGCGATGCAAGAGTCGTTAGAGAGTGAATAGTACTCGTTGTACTCAGCGTTACCTGAACCACGAGAGTGAACACCGATGTTCTCATCAAGAGCAGCGTATGATGTGAAGTCGTACTCGATTGTATCGAAGAGCTGCTTAACCTCAGTTACGAGAACTGAATCGGGGATATATGTCTTCTCGCCTGTCTCGTCGTTAAGAATAAAGAGAGTGTCGCCATTCTCGTCGTACTTGTAAACAATCTTACCAGCCTCGTCTTTCTTAACATCCATGTAAGAAACCTCGAAGTCGTTCAAGTACTTCTGGAGATAATACTTCTCAGCCTTTATACCCTCTTTGAGGACACGCATTGCAAGCTCGGTAGCACCCTTCCAGTTGCTGTCGTTGGCAGCAATACCTGCAAGAGCCTCTGCGTAGCGGAGGTATATCTGGATTGAACGGCTAAGTTTGATCTCGTCAACATACTCGCTGAACACACCTGTTGTTACACCGTTACTGTGCATTGAAGCCAGGAGGTTGAACTTACCGATTACACCATCGTAAACAACGTTCTCAGCGAAGTTACGTGTAGAGTAAACGCTCTGGTAGAAACGGAGGTCACCGGGCATGTTATCGCTGGGATTGATAGCCTGAGTAACCTTGTTGTTCTCATTCTTGTAGTAGTTGTAAACCTGTGCCTTGCTCAAGCCGATGTAACCGGGAGCAGCCTGTACCATGTGCTCACCCTGAGCCTGAGGAGCGATAACGCTTGCAAGTTCAGACACAGAACCATCTGCAGAAGATGCAGAGAATGTAGAAACAGCAATTGTTTGGATAGCATTTGTTAAGCTGAAGATATTATCAAATGTACCTACGGGAGTACCCTTAGCCTCTTCATCCATCCATTCAACATTAGCATCGGCAGCTATGTACTTGTTGTCAACAATAAGCTTCTGATAGAACTTTGCAGCCTCTACATAGTTGCCTGTCCAGAGGTAAAGGTCGGCGAGCAACTGACGGATGGGAACAAAGAACATCTCTGTCTTGTACTTCAAACCTGAGAATGCAGGCATGGGGTAAGCCTTGGGATCCTCATAGGGAAGAAGAATCTCGATGAGCTTGGTAGCGATAGTGTTCATGTCAGCCATGGGGCGCTTCATAACCTCCTCAGCAAGAGAGTGTGTGAGGATAGGCTCATCGAAGAAGGGAACCTCGCCATAGTTCATTGCGAGCTGCATGTAAGCCCATGCGCGAACGCTCTGAACACCTACGAACTCGCGGAGCATCAACTTCTGGTTGTTACGCTCGAGAGTGGTATCAACGCGTGCAAGATAGATGTTACAGTTGTTGATGATGGTGTAGTAATCCTTGATATCGAGGTATTTGTTATCAGAGTCGAACTCGAAACGAGCAATCTTCTGAACATCGGTAACGGCCTTAGCCTCGTTAACCACCATAAGGTCGCCACGGAGCTCGCCCAAGAGAACCTGACGGTCCATAACACCCTGAACACCCTTGAGGATACCGAGTACAGAGTAAACGGTGTCGTTGAGTGTCAGAGTACTCATGTCGTAATCGACACGGTCTGATTCGATTTCAATCATGTCCTCGCAAGAGCTCATGAAGATGGCGCCGCAGAGTAACATGCAAAGACTATAAATAAAATTCTTTTTCATCATTTTTGTAGAATTTATGTTATCCAATTTCCTTTATGATGTTCCGCGCTGTCTGCCGATGTTGCGGCAGTCAGCCGCGGAACGCTCATGTCTCAGGTTATATCATTAGAGGTTAACTTTAACACCCAAGTGGAAACTACGGCTCTGCGGAAGCATACCGGCATCTATACCTTGGAACATTACATTATTGCTAACCGAGAACTCGGGATCGCTACCCAGATATTTTGTGAATGTGAGAAGGTTCTCAGCTGCACCCCATACTGTGATACCCTGCAACCAGCTCAAAGAGAGAGGCAAGTTGTAAGAGAGCTGGATCTTCTTCAGACGCAAGTAAGAAGCGTCCTCAATCCAACGGTCAGAGAAACGGTTGTTTCTCATGGGGTCGCCGTAAGCAAGACGAGGAGTATTTGTCTCCTGTCCATCGTATGACCAACGGTTCAACGCTGCAGTTGTCTGGTTGAAGAAGTTGCTGCCACCCTCAAGCTGCTGACGGTAGTAGTTGAAAGCATCGTTACCCAAAGAGTAGTTGAAGAGAACATCGAGCTGCCAGTTCTTGTATGTGAACTTAGAGAAGATGTTACCGAAGAGGTCGGGATGAGCATCACCGAGAATCTGCTTGTCAGCCTCGCTGATTTCGCACTCGCCTGTTACGTCAACGAACTTAACGTCACCGGGACGGAAGTACTCTTTCTTACCTGTAGCGTCAATCTGGTAGAGACCGAGCTGAGCAGCCTCTTCAGCAGACTTGATAATACCGTCGGTCTTGTAACCGTAGAATGAACCTACAGCCTCGCCAACCTTTGTTACAACCTCAGCACCGTAAGCGTTAACGGGAGCAACATTCTCGTCGAGAGCTGTTACCTCGTTCTTGTAGCTACCAACTGATGCACCGAGCTCCCATGTGAAGTTCTTGCCGTTGATAACCTTAGCATTGATAGATGCCTCGAAACCGGTGTTCTCCATTTCGCCACCGTTGCTCCAGTATGTATCCATACCTGTGATGTACTGGTATTTCTTCAACACGAGGAGGTCTTTTGTAGTAGCCTTGTACCAGTCGAAAGAAACTGCTACGCGGTTGTTGAAGAGAAGAGCGTCGAGACCTACGTTCATGCGGCCTGTTGTCTCCCATTTCACACCGTCGTTCTCAACGTTACCGATCTGAACACCCATGTACTTCTCCTGGTATTTGATAGCCTCCATGTAGCTCTGAGCTGCATAGTAGTTGATAGCGTCGTTACCAACCTCTTCGTAACCTGCACGCAACTTCAAAGAGTTGATGCCGGGAACCTTGAACCAAGACTCAGAAGAGAGCAACCAAGCAGCCTGAACTGAGGGGAAGATACCCCACTGGATACCACCGAGAGATACACCGCCGTCAGCCTCTTTACCGAAGCGTGAAGAAGACTCCATAGATACAGTTGCCTGCAAGAAGTAGCGTGTAAGGTAGTTATAGTCAGCGTTCAAGTACCATGCGAGGTTAGTCCACTCGTTGTTGTCACCGCTGTCGGTGATGTAGTCGTAGTCGGCAGAGATGTTGGTAGCGTTGTCGTTACCTGAGTTCGCTGCAGAAAGGAAGTTACCGTCGAGCTTGAAGTTAGTGTAACGGAAACCGCCGAATACATCGAAGTTGTGAGCGCCGAAAGACTTCTTCCATGCAACACGTGTGTCGCTGGTGATTGAAGCCTCCTTACCGAAGTAAGAAGCGAGTGAGTTACCGATGTAACCGAGGTTCTCGGCATAGAAGTGGTACTGTCTGCTGTTGGGGTTAGAACCGTAGGGGAGATAGTATTTCTCGCTCATGCGGTGCAATGAGTAGTTGAACAACTCAGAGAATTTCCAGTCGCCGAGTGTGTACTCGGGAGCGAGGCTCAGAGTAAACTGAGTGTACTCCTGGAAGTTCTTGTTCTCACCGTTACCGTTTGCAAGGATGGTAAGGGGGTTGTAGTATGAGTTGTTTGTGTGGTCAACTGTACGGTCGATGCCGAAAGCAAAAGTATCAGAGTCATCGAGAGCAGTTGTCTTCTCGCCGAACTGAGAGAACTTGTAGGGGCTGAGGAAGGGAGCCTTGATCATTGAGAGGAAGCCGGGTGATGAGATGGGAGCAGAAGCATACTCTGCGGGAGCACCATCATCGAGCAAGTTGCGCTGTACGCGGCTGTAACCGATGTCGAAGCGTGTCTTGAAGTCCTTAGCCAATACGATGTCAGAGTTGAAGCGGATGTTCAGACGGTTGAAGTCATTCTTCTCCAGACCGCTCTGTGCACCTGTGTAACCGAGTGAGAAGTTGTACATAGCAATTTCGTCACCACCCTCAACCGAGATCTTGTAGTTCTGAGTGTAAGCCTCGCGGTAGATGTAGTCCGACCAATCTGTCTCGTTGTGATACATATTGTAGTAGTAGAAGTCGGGGTTGCTCTGGAGGAAGTTGAACACCTTCATGTTAGTCTCCATTGTACCGATAAGCTCGTTGGCATAAGTACGGTACTGCTCGGCACTCATCATGTCGGGGAGCTTGGGAGTAAGCGCCACGCCGCCGTAGATGTTGGCTGTAATGCGTGTAGCCATGCTCTTACCACGTTTTGTAGTGATGAGGAGCACACCGTTTGCAGCGCGTGCACCGTAGAGTGCAGTAGCATTCTTCAATACTCGAACATCAGCGATGTCGTTGATGTCGATAGCCGAAAGAATGTTGTTGTAAGCACCTGAGTGGAGTGCGCCTGCATCCTCCTGCATGTCGTAGATGACACCGTCAACAACAACCAGAGGCTGTGTGTTGAGGCTGATAGAGTTGATACCGCGGATGAACATCGCTGCACCGATTGCGGGAGAACCCGAACGTGTGATGCTGCGTACATCTGCACCGAGGTTGTTTGCAATCTCTGCATCTACTGTGATTGACGAACCGAGACCGATGTCAGCCTTGTTTGTAGCAGTGATAATGATATCCTCGTTATACTTCTCGCTGAACTTGTCTGTGTAGATATAAACATCTATCACATCGTCGTTGAGTACGGGACGCTGGATGAGTCCGTAACCGGGAGTTGAGAAGTTAAGCAAAGTAACGTATGAGGGGATATTCAAAGTATAGGCACCCTCAGAGTTGGTCATGGTAGTAACATTGCTATGTCCTGTACCCTGTACGCGAACACCGGGGAGAGGTTCTTTAGTTGCCGCGTCGTAAACGGTACCGGTAATCTTACGTGCCGCAACTATCTCGGCAGCAGCCTTTCCGGCCTTAGCCGAAACGGTATCGTTCGCTTCGTTACCGCCTGAAACCATTGCGGCTACAGGTGCGGTAGATGACATCAGTACTACCAATGCCACCATTGCTTGCATAATTTGTCGCATATACATAGTTGATTTTTTATTTTTCATACTCTAAATTCTCTATTATTCTTCATCTTCCTCAACGGGCTCAAGGATGATGCAGTCGATGCGCAATACACGGTCGAAGCCTGTGTCGCGGCGGCCTACATTTGAAGTAACCTCAAGAGAAGCATCCAACATATTGTTTGCAAAGCCGAACTCTGTGAAGGGGAATTTAATCTTCATAGGCTTTGTAGGATCCTTCGCATCGGGAATGAATACAGTGTCGATGCGTGTGGGATCGTTGCTGATGTCCTTAACCTCCACAAGTTTAGACTGCTTGCCCTTGTCATCACATGCGCGAACAACGAAGTTAACCTTGTTGGGAGCTGATGTTGCGGGGTCGGCACGGCGTGTAGCAATGTGAGCAGGAACAAACACAACCTTCACATAGTATGTAGAAGAGAGTGTCTCAGGGAGTGTGAAGACAAGTTTGGGGTTACCTGTAGATGCAAGGGGAGCTACCTCAACATACTGGTTGCTTGAGAGCTTGCCACCCTGAGCGATGATAGAATCGTGCATCTGTGCCTCAGCTACATATACAACGTTGGGGTCTGTACCTGAAGTTACGAAGTTGTCCTTGTTCTTCTCGTTACCCTGATATGTGGGGAACTCAGCCTCGACCTTGATTGTATCGTGCCAGAGGTAGAAGGGAGAGTAGTTGAATACATCCTTCACATAGAAAGTACCGTTTGAACACTCAATACCCTCGCGTGTACCTGCCATGATGTCCTCCTTGGCGAAGAGACGGCGCTTGATGATGTATGTAGAGAGGAGTGAGTCGTCGCGCAGACCGTCGCCATCGTTGTCAACAGCCCATGCAAACTTGTGCGCGGGTGTCTGGTCGCGGTTG
>JAFYLO010000015.1 GCA_017557045.1 Bacteroidaceae bacterium
GAGCATGGACCACTCATGGGCATTAGGCTCGCAATATTGGTCGCGCCGCCCCCACAAGAGCGATTACAATGCCCGCTACGGCATACTGCTCGACCTTGTAGGCGCCCCCGGAAGCACGTTCTACAAGGAGGGTATATCGGTGGCATACGCCGGCAACCTTGTCGACAAGATATGGAAGATTGCCCACAAGACGGGACATGCCAAATATTTCATCAACGAGAATGGCGGTTATGTTACCGATGACCACTATTATGTGAATGAGTTTTTGGGATTGCCTTGCGTGGATATCATCAACTACGACAAGGAGAGCGAAAATGGATTCGGCAAATATCACCACACGATAAAGGACGACATGGAGTGGATAGACCGCGAAAGCCTTCGCGCAGTAGGCGAAACTGTACTTGCCGTAATTTACAACGAAAAGAGAAAATAACCATGAGCACAATAAAAGAGAAACAGGAAGAGATAATAGAAGAATTCAGCTCGTTCGACGACTGGATGGATCGCTACCAGCTGCTGATAGACCTCGGCAGCGAGCAGCCGCCACTCGAAGAGCAATACAAGAGCGACGACAATCTTATCGAAGGCTGCCAGAGCAACGTGTGGCTGCAGGCAGACCTTATGCCAGACGGCACAGTGCGCTTCCTCGCCGAGAGCGATGCACGTATTGTCAAAGGCATAGTATCGTTGCTCGTCAAGGTGTATTCGGGGCACACACCCGATGAGATTCTCGATAATGAACCTTACTTCGTTGAGGCCATAGGGCTGAAAGAGCACCTCACCCCCAACCGCAGCAACGGACTTGTGTCAATGATAAAGCAGATGCGTATGTATGCGCTTGCATTCAAGACCAAGAAAGGGTGATTATAACTTCTATCTCATCAGAGACACTACAGAAAGTTTTGTACCTATGAGCTACGGTTTTTAAATCCTTATATACGATTAAAGCAGCCCCGCGGGGCTGCTTTAATCGTATATAAGGATTGTATCCTATTACTCCTCGAATCCGTTAGGATTGTTCTTCTGCCAGTTCCAGCTGTCGCGGCACATCTCCTCGATACCGAACTGAGCCTTCCAGCCAAGCTCTGCCTCAGCCTTAGCGGGGTTACAGTAGCATGTTGCAATATCACCCGGACGACGGGGCTTGATAGAATAGGGAACGGGAACACCATTAACCTTCTCAAACGCCTTAACAACGTCGAGCACTGAATATCCCTGACCTGTACCGATGTTGTAAACAGCAGCACCCTTCTTCTCAACGATAGCCTTAAGTGCAGCAACGTGAGCACGGGCAAGGTCTACTACATGGATGTAGTCGCGTACGCCTGTGCCGTCGTGTGTGTCGTAGTCGTTGCCGAATACGCCAAGTTCAGCACGCTTGCCTACTGCTGTCTGTGTGATGTAAGGCATAAGGTTGTTGGGGATACCGTTGGGGTTCTCACCGATTGTACCGCTCTTGTGCGCACCGATGGGGTTGAAGTAACGGAGGAGAACTACGTTCCACTCATTGTCAGCCTTCTGCACATCCAAAAGAACCTCCTCCAACATAGACTTTGTCTGTCCGTAGGGGTTGGTGCACTTGCCTTTGGGGCACTCCTCTGTGATGGGGATGATGGCAGGGTCGCCATATACGGTAGCACTTGAAGAGAAAATGATGTTCTTGCAACCATTCTGACGCATTACATCTACAAGCACGAATGTACCGTTCATGTTGTTCTCGTAGTACTCAAGAGGCTTTGCGCAGCTCTCGCCCACAGCCTTAAGGCCTGCAAAGTGGATACATGCATCGAACTTGTGCTCGTCGAATACTTTCTGCAATCCCTCGCGGTCGCGGATATCTACCTTGTAGAAAGGAACCTCCTTGCCGATGATCTTTGCAACGCGCTGCAACGAAATGGGAGAAGCATTGTACAAGTTGTCAATTACTACTGCATCGTGACCGGCTTCTACAAGCTCAATCAAGGTGTGGCTACCGATGAAGCCAGCACCACCAGTTAATAAGATTTTCATTTTCGTTAGTTTATAATAGTTTATAAATTTGCTATCACTATATAATACCCCTTAAGGTATAATATAAATTATCGCAAATTTACAACTTTTTACGCAACATCAAAATTATTAGTGGGTTTAATTGCTGTTTGCTGCAAAAAAAGGGATAGAGATAGCTACAAAAACATGAGAAAAGAACAGGAGTAGCTATAACTCCCCAAGTGCATCGCGCAGGGCTACAAGTTCTTCCCTGATGGCTCGCAGACGCTCCACAACAGAGGCTGCTACTTCGGCTTTTTCCATTTTTTTGTTGTCCTTGAGATAGGCTTTTGCGCCGGCAAGCGTCATTCCTTTATCTTTCACAAGATGATAGACGAGCTTAACCATCTGCAAGTCTTTGGGGGTGTATCGGCGCGCGCCGCCGGTGCCTTTGGCTGGGGCTATCTGCTTGAAGACACTCTCCCAATAGCGCAGGGTACTCTCGGTAACACCGACCTCCTGGGCTACCTCGCTGATGGTGTAGTACAATTTTCTGCTGCTTTCGTCCATCGTACGGATGTTAATCGAATACCTTGCCGTGATTTTCGGCCATACGGAGCAATTCGTCGTATCCGTCGGCGTCAAGATCCATGAAATAGTAGTTGATGGGGTTCACCTTGCGCCCCTTGTAGACAACCTCGTAGTGAAGGTGGGGACCGGTGCTCTTGCCCGAGTTTCCGCTGTCGGCAATATGCTCGCCGCGTACCACCTTCTGCCCCACTCTCACCTTTGAACTGTGCAGGTGGGTGTAGCGTGTGCGGTAGCCGTAACCGTGGTCGAGCTCAACGGTGGTACCGTAGCCTGTCTCCCACTTCGACGACACAACAACAGCATCGCCGGTGGCATAGACGGGTGTGCGCATATCACACGAGAAGTCCATGCCCGAATGGAATTTACGGGTCTTGTAGATAGGGTCGATGCGGTAGCCGTATCCCGACGCGGTCTTTTTGAGGTCGCGGTTGGCAATGGGCTGTATGGCGGGAAGATGTTTCAGGTAGTCCTCTTGTTCCTTGCTGAGTTCTACTATTTCGTCGAAGGATTTTATCTGCAAATAGAGTTGTTTGGCAAGCATATCCACCTTTTGTGTCGTCTCGACAACAAGGGTTGCGTTGTCCATATTCATCAGTTCGTCGTAACGGTTGGTGCCGCCGTAGCCCGATGTCCGCGCAGAGGTTGCGACAGGTTCTGTGTTCATAAGCACACGATAGAGGTTGTCATCGCGCTGCTGAATGTCGCCCAGCACCTCCATAGCATTGTCGAGCCGTTGAGAGAGGATGCGGTACTGCGCAAGCAGTTTTGAATTTTCATCCTGCACCTCTTTGAGCGAAGGGGTCTGTATACACAGGTAAAAAACAAGGAACGCCACTCCACCGAATATCAGATAGTAGAGCACACTGCGCAGAAGGGTCAGTAGTTTTTGCGCCGTATTCGGATACACTCTATCGTATGTGCGTGTCTTTGGATTGAATATGTAATATACCTTGCGCATTTAGAAGCTGATAGTATTCATGTTATACAAAAAAACAGGAAGTTCGGATTCCCCTCACTCTTCATCTTCGTTTTTTCATCCAAACTTTTGGCAAAAATAATAAAACTGACTTATCTTTGCAAATTATACCGTAATGTTTCAGTTTTCTTCACTTTTAAGACGGAAGAGGACTATTGAATTTGAATTTTAAAGAATAAAGAATATGCTTACATCCAAAGAGATAAGAGAATCATTCAAGGAGTTCTTCAAGAGCAAGGAACACCTTATCGTACCCTCGGCACCTATGGTTGTCAAGGACGACCCCACACTTATGTTCACCAACGCAGGTATGAACCAGTTCAAGGACATTATACTCGGCAACCGCCCCGCAAAGAGCAAGCGCGTGGCCGACTCACAGAAGTGTTTGCGCGTGAGCGGAAAGCACAACGACCTTGAGGAGGTGGGACACGACACCTATCACCACACAATGTTCGAAATGCTCGGCAACTGGTCTTTCGGCGATTACTTCAAGGAGGAGGCAATTTCATGGGCATGGGAATATCTGGTGGATGTACTCAAACTGAACCCCGAAATCCTTTATGCCACCGTATTCGAGGGTAGCGCCGAGGATGGACTGGAGCGCGACAACGAGGCAGCCGGTTACTGGGAGAAATATCTGCCCAAAGACCACATCATCAATGGCAACAAGAAGGACAACTTCTGGGAAATGGGCGACACAGGCCCCTGCGGTCCCTGCTCTGAAATCCACATCGACCTGCGCTCTGCCGAAGAGCGTGCACAGATAAGCGGACGCGACCTTGTGAACCACGACCATCCTCAGGTAATAGAAATATGGAACCTCGTGTTCATGCAGTTCAACCGCAAGGCAGATGGTTCTCTCGAAGGACTCCCCGCGAAGGTTATCGACACAGGTATGGGATTCGAGCGTCTCTGCATGGCATTGCAGGGCAAGCGTTCGAACTACGACACCGACATCTTCCAGCCTATCATCAAGAAGATCAGCGAACTTTCGGGCAAGAACTATGGCGACGATGCACAGGTGGATGTTGCCATGCGCGTAATTGCCGATCACATACGCACAATATCATTCTCTATCACCGACGGCCAGCTGCCCTCAAACGCAAAGGCAGGCTACGTTATACGCCGCATCTTGCGCCGTGCCGTACGATACGCTTACACATTCCTGGGACAGAAGCAGGCATTCATGTATAAGCTCATCCCCACCCTCATCGAGAATATGGGTGATGCTTACCCCGAACTTGCACAGCAGCAGGAACTTGTAACCAAAGTGATGAAAGAGGAGGAGGAGGCATTCCTTCGTACACTGGAGACGGGTATCCACATGCTCGACAAGATTATCGCCACTGCAAAGGCCGATGGTAAGGAGGAGATAAGCGGCGTTGAAGCCTTTACCCTCTACGACACATTCGGATTCCCCATCGACCTCACACAGCTTATCCTCAGAGAGAACAGCCTTACAGTTAACATGGCGCAGTTCGACGAGGAGATGCTCAAACAGAAGACACGCGCCCGCAACGCTGCTGCTGTGGAGAACAGCGACTGGGTGAACATTGCCGAAGGCGAGAGCAAGTTCGTGGGATACGACCTCACAGAGTGCAACACACAGATTCTGCGCTACCGTCAGACAAAGCAGAAGAACCAGACACTCTATCAGATTGTGCTTGCCGAGACACCTTTCTACGCCGAGAGCGGTGGTCAGGTGGGCGATACAGGTGTACTTGTTTGCGGCGACGAGCGCATTGAGGTTATCGACACAAAGAAGGAGAACAACCTGCCCATACACATTACAAAGAAGTTGCCCGCAAACCCCGAAGCTACATTCAGCGCCGAGGTAAACATTGCCAAACGCAATGCCTGCGCAGCCAACCACTCATGTACTCACCTTATCGACCAGGCGCTGCGTGAGGTACTCGGTACACACGTAGAGCAGAAGGGTTCATTGGTTACACCCGAAGGTATCCGTTTCGACTTCTCACACTTCCAGAAGCTGACAAACGAGGAGATTATAAAGGTGGAAAAGGCCGTAAACGCACGCATACGTGCAAACATCCCCTTGACAGAATACCGCGAAATTCCTATTGGCGAAGCACGCGAACTTGGCGCAATCGCCCTCTTTGGCGAGAAGTACGGCGACAAGGTGCGCGTGATAAAGTTCGACAACTCTGTTGAATTCTGCGGCGGTACACACGTTGCTGCAACAGGACAGATATGAATGGTGAAGATCATCTCAGAAAGCTCGGTAGCTGCCGGCGTGCGCCGCATCGAGGCAATCACTGGCGAGGCTCTCGAAGAGAACATCATCAAGATGCAGGACATGATGGCAGAGATTAAGGCACTTTTCAACAATGTACCCAATCTGAAGGCCACCATCGTAAAGGCCATCGCAGAGAACAACGAACTGAAAAAGCAGGTCGAGGAGTATGCACGCGAAAAGGCTGTCAGCACAAAAGAGAAACTCATGGGTGAAATCAAGGA
>JAFYLO010000125.1 GCA_017557045.1 Bacteroidaceae bacterium
AGAAAAAAGTTCGGAGGGGGTTCTTAACCCATCGTACTACAATAAACCATACTACGCGAGGAAAACCCCTCCGTCTTCAAAAACTGTCGTTTTTGAATCCACCTCCCCTTTAAGGGCAGGAACTTTTTAGAATAGTTTTTTTATCCATTGAAGGATGGGGTTGTACTTTTTAGGTATAATATCGCATAATCATTAAGAGAAAAACAGATGAAATTCTTCGCTTTCCTTAAAGACTGGTCGCTGCCAATATCAATGCTCACCGGAGCGGCAGCATACTTCATATACACAAGCATCCCGCAGCTCGACAGCACACACGCAGCGGCAAACACCATCATCAGCTACCTGCAACCGGGACTTATCTTTGCAATGCTCTTCGTCAGCTTCTGCAAGATACGCTTCAGCGAACTGAGGCTCGAAAAGTGGCACTTTGTGCTGCTCGCCTTCCAGTTGCTTACATTCATCTCCTTTGCACTTGTGGCGGCATACGTGCCACTCTCTCCATCCATGCATGTGCTCGCCGAGTCGTTCATGCTCTGCCTTGTATGCCCCACAGCGACTGCCGCCGCAGTAATAACAGCCCGCTTGGGCGGCAGCGCAGCCTCGCTGCTTACATATACAATAACCATAAACTTTGCAGTGGCACTCGTGGCACCGTTCTTCCTTACCCTTGCCCATCCGGTCGAAGGAATGGATTTCCTATCGTCGTTCCTGCTCATACTGTCAAAGATATTCCCTTTGTTGCTCTGCCCGCTGATAACGGCATCGCTTGTGAGACACTTCGCCCCGCGCTTGCATGATTTTCTCGTAAAAAAATGTCGCAACCTCCCCTTCTATCTGTGGCTGGTTGCGCTCTCATTGGCGATAGCCCTCACCGTAAAGTCCATCGTACACAGCGATATTTCGGTCTATGTGCAGATAGGAATAGCCATCGTGTCGCTCATCTGCTGCATTGTGCAATTTGCTTTCGGCAGGTACATTGGGCGCAAGTATGGCGACACAATCACAGGAGGACAATCCTTAGGACAGAAGAATACAGTATTTGCAATATGGCTCGCCTACACATTCCTCACTCCCGTAACCTCCATTGCCGGAGGATTCTACAGCATTTGGCACAATATTGTAAATACCTGGCAACTTTACCGCAAGAACCACGAAAAAAAGTAGTATGAAGATACCCGAAGCTACATGCAGATTCATTGCAGCGCACCGCAACGACGATGTGAAAGCCCTCGCACTGCAATCCTCGCGCCACCCTGACGTGGATATGCTCCTCGCCCTCACACAGATAGAGGCTTGGCAGCACGCAACCGAAAAACTGCCCCGTTGGGCTGCCACCGAGGGGATAATTTATCCTCGCCGAATATCCATGGAGCAGTGTTCATCGCAACCTACCGCGCTCTACAAGGCATCCCTTATGGGCGGAGCCGCCTTTGCCGACCTTACGGGTGGTTTCGGGATAGATTGCAGCTACATTTCGCAGCGTTTCGATAAAGGATATTACATTGAGCGCAACGATGAACTATGCGCCATCGCCACCCACAATTTCACCCTTTTGGGTTTGAATCACATAGAAGTTATTAACAATAATAGTGAACAGGCTGTTAATAACTTCGAAGGCCTCGACTGGATATACCTCGACCCGGCCCGTCGTGACGGAGCCGGGAAAAAGGTTGTAGCCCTCGACGATTGTGAACCGAACATCGTAGACCTACGCCCCACGCTTCTCGAAAAAGCAGAGAGGATTATGGTAAAATGCTCCCCAATGCTCGACATCACAGCCGCCTGCCGACAACTGCGCACGGTGAGCGACATACACATAGTGTCGGTAAACAATGAGTGCAAAGAACTTCTCTTCATACTCACAGCCGAAGAGCACCCTGCACCCACTGTCCACTGCGTAAACATCAAAGAGGATGAAAAGGAGGAGTACACATTCCCGCTCGGAGAAGAAGAGATTGCCACCTATGCCACCGATGCTGAAAAATACCTATACGAACCCAATGCATCGATACAAAAAGCAGGATGCCCCGCATCGCTCTGCGCCGCATACAGAATAAAGAAACTGCACCGCAACAGCAATCTCTACACCTCGGCAGCACTCGCAGAGAACTTCCCCGGCCGCACATTTGAGGTTGCGGCTGTCAGCGGTTTTTCGAAAAACGAAGTAAAGGAGTGTATAGGCGGGCTGAAAAAGGCAAACATCACAGTGCGCAACTTCCCGGAGAGCGTACAGCAGCTGCGCAAAAGACTGAAGTTGGGCGACGGCGGCGATGTTTATCTCTTTGCAACCACCCTTGCCGACGGTCGCAAGGTGCTTATAAGGTGCGGAAAACTGAAGTAAGGCAGCTTCTAAAATAATACCTATTCTGAATCTATGCACATCGGTCTTCGTTTATGTAGGTTCAATTGGATTATATAAGCGCATTGCAAATGCGGATGGACAAGGTGGACATGGTGCTCTTTCGGTTAGATTGAATGTTCTATTTTTCTTTGTTTTATGTGCCGTATTGGAAAAATGATTAAAAAATTTGGTTGTAAAGAAAATATAATATACCTTGCACTTGTCCCCCCGTCCCTTCGCGTTTGCAACGCGAAGGATTGAATATAAGCATCTGTGATGCGCTAAAATAAAACCTCTTTGAGTTTATACACTTCAGTCTTCGTTTATGTAGGCTCAATTGGATTATATAAGCGCATTGTAAATGCAGGTACTCAAAGCATCCGCATTGCAAATGCGGATAGACAGAGTCGCAAAGCAATACCTTTGTAACTAAAGATTTACTAATTGATAAAGGTCCAGTTTTAAGAATAAAATAGTGTACGATGAGAATATTAGCAACAATTCTGTGTCTCATATGCAGCATATGTACACAGGCGCAAGGGCCGTATCCGAGCTATTCCGATAGGATTTGCGATTCTGCTTATGTGAGAAATACGACACATGGAGAAATAATATATGTCTCGGATTTGAATGTTACTTGCGATTATGAACAAACTATAGAGCGCATTGTCGGTAACAATATTTATATAAGCGGCTCTCACGAGGCCTATGTAAATTGTCCTTTGCAAAACAAAGTCGTTGAGGAGCCATTGGGTTTTTTGTCTGACGGCGAATACACAGTGCAACACCATATTGCAAGAAATGTTTTTGCTTTTGAACAAAATGAATTAGTAGAGAAAACCATAAAGGACACGACCTGCTATGTAATATTCAGGGTTGCCGACGGCAAGATTGTAGAAAAAAAGACTCTGCCCGAAGGTCGCCGATGGGTGATGCGCGAATACAGACCATTATACCCTGCGTATGGTGAAAGAAAAGCCTATTTTGAAGTAAAGGGAGATACTGTAATAAATGATAACAGATACTCCATAGTTGTCGGTGATTCCGATAACCGACAATTTATTCGATACTACGGAACTGAATACTTTTGCTATTCAGATAAGCTTCGAGGCGATATTCTTGTTTTCGACGAGTCGTGGAATGTTGGCGACGCTACTATTATAGGCGATGGTAATCCATCAACCCCTCGCTATACTGTGGCTGAAACAGGCTATATTCAAGGTCTTGAATATTGGCGTATAGACGGTGTCCAACTTCGTTGGGTTCAAGGCATTGGCTTTGTCAACGCAAGACCTTTCCTGATAGAGCACGGTTTGTCCGGCGGTGTATCATTGGAACTGATTTGTTGCACCGAAGCCAACGGCGACACCGTGTATGTCAATAGAGATTTATTATATCTGTTATCAACCGGTATCCATGGCACCAACGCAGGGGATATATCCATCGTACAATCCAATGGCGAATGTATCGTAACCCTCCCGGACGCCGCTAAGTGGAGTGCAACACTCTACAACAGCAACGGTGTTGCAGTGGTTCGCAAGGCAGGCGAAGGAAGCGAAATTATTCTTCCCGCAGAGAGCAAAGGAACACATATTCTTGTGCTGAACATTGATGGCAAAGAATATACCATGAAAGTGGTGATAAAGTAAAGAAATTTTATTTTATTTGCAGAAAAAATATAAAGTCAAAGTTATGAGAAATATATTGATATTATTTCTGTTGTTGCCTTTAAGTATATGCGC
Organism: Bacteroidaceae bacterium; assembly: GCA_017557045.1. Taxonomy (GTDB): domain Bacteria; phylum Bacteroidota; class Bacteroidia; order Bacteroidales; family Bacteroidaceae; genus HGM04593. Next base: position 4,084 of record JAFYLO010000125.1, read on the forward strand.
AGCATCGTGGCAGGCATTTGAAGAGGGGCAAAAATTACCGGATGGTATGCAGTGGGCAATATTCAGCTATGTGCATCCCCAATATTATTATACGGGAATATACCGTATTGCCGGTGATAGCGTTATCGATGGCAAGGTATTCAAAAAAGTATTAACATCGAGGAACGAAGATTTTTCAAATGCTACTCTCGAGAGATACATGTTGCGTAATGAGGGCAGCAGGATATATTTGCGATGGCATTCCGGTAAGGAGGACCTCTTCTTTGATTGCAACAGCGAAGTTGGCGACACTCTGATTCTACAAGGAGGGAATCCTGCTATTATTACAAGCGTAAAGGATACTGTTTTTGACAATGTAAAAGGCGATAAGCTCAAATGTTGGGAAATGATTGTAGGTGAATATGACTCTAATAACGAAGTATGGGATTTCTGGTGGAAAGCAACATACATAGAGAATGTAGGTTTTTTATCAACAGGGCATGCTCAGACACATTTCCTTCAGACGGGCGGAGGGAACGAATTGCTGTATGTGTCTGTTGGCGACTCCCTCATTTATTTGTGTGAAGAGGGAATATACTACAAAAGCAGCGAAACTGCCATTGATGGCATCTCGGCAGAAAAGTTATCCATCGCACAAGCCAATGGCGAATGTATCGTAACCCTCCCGACCGCTGCCAAGTGGAGTGCAACACTCTACAACAGCAACGGTGTTGCAGTGGTTCGCAAGGCAGGCGAGGGCGGCGAATTTATTCTTCCCGCTGAGAGCAAAGGAACACATATTCTTGTGCTGAATATTGATGGCAAGGAATATACCAAGAAAGTGGCTATTAAGTAAGAACCTATACTTTACAACCATCAAACGGCATCGCACCTTCACTATTTCTCTGTGAAGGTGCGATGCTTATTCATATATAAAGAATTGGTACCCGTTCCTTCGCGTTTGTAACGCGAAGTATTGAGTATAAGCATCTGCGATGCGCTAAAATAATACCTATTATGAATTATTGGTGTCCGGTAAATTTTTATTCTGCTTATGTTTTGAACTCCTCCGTCTTCAAAAACAAGTTTTTGAATGACCTCGCAAGCTCGGCACTCCTTTGATAATATCGAAACTATGCTGCGCTCGTTGTAAATGTAAGTAAACTTCCATTCACTCGCTTGCTATAGTTTTGGAAAGCTAAAGCTTTCGTCGTCGCAAACATTGCTTATTACGCAATGTCCTCTTATCCAAGAGGAGGAGTATAAAAATAACACGAAAAATGAAACAAATAATGAAACGAATACTCTACATACTCGCATTGGCCCTGTCAATCCTCGCCTGCACCGACGAGATTGACAAGAGCAACCGCTTCACCTTCACAGGTGAGACGGTGGCGGACTATATGCTCAACCGCAGCGAGAAATATTCCCATTTTATCAACCTACTGAAAAGGGCTGAACTGTTCTCGCTATTGCAAACATGGGGACAATACACCCTCTTTCTTCCCGACAACGATGCAGTTGAAAAATACATCCAAGAACAAGATAGCATATATTGGGCAACAAAAAATAGCGACAATCCTGTATGGACAGGAATAACCTCGCCGCTTGTCGAAGAGGTCAGCGACTCGATGGCAAATGTCATCTCCCGCAATCATCTTGTCGAGGGCAGATATATGACAACGCAATTCGGCGAAGGGGCACTCACCAAATGGAATATGAACGACCGTTACCTTGGCGTTAATTACCGAGGGAGCAACGAGGGTTATCACATTGTGATAAACAACAATGCCATTGTGGTTGGCAGCGACAACGAGGTGGAAAATGGAGTGGTGCACACCGTTGACCGTGTGATAGATTCGAGCGTAGAGAAAGTGCCCGTTATGATAGCGAAACAACCGTTCTTCTCTATCTTCACCGAAGCTCTGAATGCAACGGGTTTTGCCGATTCGCTGTTCCGTACTATGGATTTTGAGTATTCACCGAGAAATTATTCTACCTCTGAGACTTATCCGCCATTCAAGTTCTATAAATACACAGGATTCATAGAGCCCGACGAGGTATTCCATAAAAATGGCATTTACACCCTTGTCGACCTGAAGGCTTTTGCCGAAAAATGGTACGGCGCAGAGGATAGCGATAGCCTGCAAAGCCCGCGCAATGCGCTTTACAGATTCGTTGCATACCATTTCCTCGACCGCGAGCTACCCTACGACAAGCTGGTGATAACAAACTACGTCAACGATAATTATTACTATCCGCGCTTCGACCTGTACGACTATTTTGAAATGGCGAACGGCAAGATGATGAAAATAACCAAGCCGCTGAGCACGGTCGATGGCGGCAGCATATTCCTGAACTATTCGAAACGCGATGTCCCCTATAATTTCGAAATGCGCGAGCACCTGAATGTACGCATCTTGGAAACCACCGAATTTACCCAATCCAATGAAAGGTATGCCAATTTCCAGCAATATGCGTCGAACGGCATCATTCACCCTATAGACAAGATACTGGTATATAACGAGGAGGAGATGGCCGGTAATATACTGAACGAACGTATGCGCATAGACATCGTGTCGTTGCTTCCCGAACTATCGTGCAACAACATACGTTTCGCCGACATTACAATGCAGTATATACCCTTTGATTATTGCAAGAACCTGAAGAACAATGCCTTTGTTGACGATTTCCAATACTTTCGCACACCGTTCAGATATTTCAACGACGAAATAGCATTGAATGGTATGTTCGATTTTTCGGTAAAGTTACCACCGGTTCCTGCCCGCACATACGAAATTCGTATGGACGCTTATCTCCAAGATTATTGGTCTGCCGACATTATACAGGTGTACCTCGACGATAAGATATGTGGCTTGCCCATAGATATGCGCCTGTCGGCGGAAGACCCCAAGGTGGGATGGGAGGCCGACACTGCAACAATTGACAATGGCGTGGAGAATGACCGTCAGATGCGCAACCGCGGATGGATGAAGGCTCCCGATTCCTATTTGGTGTACTCAATAGACGGCATAATCCCGGCGCGTAATAGCAGTTCCCATGTACGTAGGATAATCACTACCTGCTACCTTTCTGAAGGGGAACATTGGCTGAGAATACGAAAAATCAGCGATAATACCTGGGTACAAGACATGTTGAAAAATACCAGTGGATACGACTACATAGAGCTTGTGCCGCTGCACATAGTCAGCGACCCGTTGAAGCCTGAGGACAGACACTAAGTAATTATTAAAGATTGTTAAAAATGGGGGGGGGTAGCTTCGCTCATCGTAAAAATAACTATATTTGAAAAAGTGCAAATAAACAGAAGAGTTTGAATGAAGATGCAAGCAAATTTTCAAACTCCTCCGGCTTTAGCAAGCTGAATAGACCTCGCAAGCTCGGCACTCCTTTGATAATATCGAAACTATGCTGCGCTCGTTGTGAATGTAAGTAAACTTCCATTCACTCGCTTGCTATAGTTTTGGAAAGCTAAAGCTTTCGTCGTCGCAAACATTGCTTATTACGCAATGTCCTCTTATCCAAGAGGAGGAGCTTTAGTAACATATTGAATAACAAAGAGAAAA
>JAFYLO010000126.1 GCA_017557045.1 Bacteroidaceae bacterium
TATTGAGGCATTCTTTAATTGGTTGAATGAGAAAACAGAAATTCAAAGAGCATCGAAAGTAAGGGCGACCAAAGGATTGCTTGTGCATATCTTTGGAAAGTTGGCTATTGCTCTACTTTCATTTGCAAATTTATAAAATTTTGAACCAGTTGCCAACTACTGATTCGCATAATATAATATTCTTGGTAGGGCAGATTCTGTTTCGGCCGCTTTTGGCTTTATTTTTGCATCTTATTGATATTTTCTCGGTTGCGATGCCCGCATCGCGCCCTTAAAAACATCAAAAATCTACTAAAAATAAAACTCAAAATCGTCGCGACCTAATTTATAGAACCTCCCTTGTATAAAAATACAGTTGTTCCAATGAAGTCGTAGTGAAGAGTTAAAATATTGGCAAATAACGTGCAAATTTTTGCTTATTTCAGAAATTTGTGCGTTATTTGCTTTTAATAATTTTATCAATAATTAAACTTCAAGCTTATGAAGAAATTTTTATCCCTTCTGACAGGACTGATGTTTTCAGCAGTCCTCATGGCCGGCGATATATTCCCAATCACGCTCACAACAGCGGATGGACTTCCCGGTCGCTTCACGGGTGATAGCAACGAATTTACCACCCGTTATTTCGAGTTTGATGAGCCTGTAAGCTCATTCCGCTTTACAGTAATAACCACAAACACCACCGACACCCTTACGCAGTACAGCTACGATGGTCTTAGCGCTGGTAACGGTCCCGGTTTCCCCTTCTTCACCATGTCCGAGTTCCGCGTATATGACGCAGACGACAATATGGTTGAGTTTACCGAGGAGATGCTCTCGTCAAATGCTGTTGCAACAAACGACGGTGGCGGACTTGCGGCACTTATCGACGGTTCTACAGGTACACACTTCCATGGAACCTATTCTCGTGGTACACTGCCTCAGGCATACCACTATCTCGAGGTTACTCTCCCCGAACCCATGTCAAAGTTCAAGATCAGATGGTTCTCTCTCTCTAACAGAAAGAACATGCCTACAACAGTGGGTATCACTGCCGGCGGCGTAGAGTATCTGCCCTATCCCGAATATGGCTTTGAGCTTGGCGAGAAGGTAACTACTCTTGCACAGCTGGCCGAGGGCGGTGCGTTTGTCCTCAAGGGCGGCGACTATACATACGACTATGGTGCCGACAACCCCGACTATGGCCGCGAGGATGTATACTACGGCAATGCATTCTATCACTCTCCCTATGGTGCAGCCCTTACCCCTTCGGCTGCCGACATCATCACATTCGTTCCCACAGGCGAGGAGAATACATACTTCATCTACTGGCCTGTTAACGGACACTATGTGTATAACCCCGCGGGCCGTGTAGAGGAATCGGAATATGCCGAGTGGGTAAACAGCACATTCCAGGCCGGCAAGTACAAGTTCCAGGAGTGTGACTCTGTTCCCGGCACATTCATCATAACTTGCGACGAAAACCTCTACCTTGGCCAGAGACGCTTCATCCGCATGGCAATCATCAACGAGGCCGAAATGGCAGAGGATGCAGAGTACACATTCGGCTATGCATGGAATGTGTACCGCGCGAATATCAAGAACATCAAGGGTACAGCAATCGAGACAAACCTTCAGAGCGCAATCAATGTTGCTGACTCTCTGCTCTCTATCCAGGGATATATCGAGGATGAGGACGATGGCGAATACGAGGCCTTGACAGCTGCAGTTGCCGAGGGCCGTGCAATCATTGCATCGGACAACGCTGCTGCCGATGAGGCTGTTCGCAAGACAAGCCAGATAGACCTTCTTTCTGCGCAGTATCGCAAACAGTACCTCTATATGCTTACCGATTCAATCGAGTATATTACCAACGAGGCGGGTCTCACATTCACAGACGGCAGCGAGGGTTGGACAGTAGGTGCTTACCCCGAACAGTATGTAGACCGTCTCATTGCTCTTGTTGACGCAGCCAATATCCGCATCGACAACCTTACAGCATTGGTTGACATCACTTCAATGATAAACGACCTTACTGCAGGTCTCGACGACTTCTTCGCGTCACAGGTAGAGCGCGTATATTCACTTCCCCTCCGTTATACAGAAAAGGATGGTCTCCCCGGCGAGCGCGAAGGCGGCAATGTCAACAACAGTTACATTTGGGATTCTCCCGTACTCTATCTCAACGAGCCAACAGATGTAATCCGTATTACAGTAACAAAGGCCACAAGACAGGATAACTACAACGGCAGCGGTACAGTTATGTTCTGTCTGGGAGAGTTTGAACTCTACGATGCAGCAGGTGAACTTATCCCCTTGCGCGAAGATATGTTTGAGGTTAACTCACTCTGTTCAACAGATGGTGATGGCATTGCCGCACTCGTTGACGGTAACCACGGAACATATTTCCATACAGCATATAACGATAGCCATGACATCCTTCCCGACGTAGGAGAATACTCATACGTCCAGGTTAATCTTGACGAAGAAATCTCGGCATTCCGTTACCGCATGGTAAGCCGCGCAAACAATTCATACAACCGCGCACCCGTAGACTTCGGTATCACAGGTGGTGATACATACAACCCCGACGATGTTCCCGAACAGGATCCTTACAACCTCAAAATAGCAGAGAAGGTAACAGATGTTTCGCAGATTGTTGACGGCGGCTTCTACATCCTCTACGGAAACTTGAACAAGTTTGATTCTGACGGCGCTGAGGTTATCGGCGAAGGCTCAGGATACTATGCAGGAACAAAATTATACGAAAGCAAATATCCCAACAGCGTATGTCTCTTCACATTCGAGGATGCAGGCGAAGGCAAATACTATCTCCACAGTCTCGCTAAGGACTATTATGTGAAGACTCCCAATGTATGGGGCGATGTGAACAGCACATACTTCAAGACAGAGGCAGCTGCATTTACCATCAAGGAGCATGCAACACACGCAGATATGTTCAATATGACATGCACTGGTATTGTAGAGGACGAATCATCAGAACTCAACGGTCAGGAGGCAACATTCCTCTTGCAGGACTGGGGAGGCGGTATGGGCGCATGTCCTTTTGCTGATATTGAGAATGAACTCTTCGAGTTTGACGGTCAGAGCGAGTGGGAAATCTACAAGGTAACAGTCGACAACTTCGGTATCATGTGGTTGCAGAGCGTACTCGATGCAGTTGAAGCATCGGGCTTCACAGCCGACGCATTCGGTAACAACCCCGGTCAGTACAACGGCGAAGGTGTTCCCGCATTCAAGGCTGCTCTCGTAGCTGCTCAGGCTCTTGCCGATACAAAGGATGCAGCGGCTGCAAAGAAGGCAGCAGATGCATTGCAGAGTAATATTGAGGCTCTCGCAAGTCTGGAAGTAGTTCCCATTGTTTACGGCAACGAATACTACATTGTAAGCGCCAATCCTGCATTCTACCAGATTCAGGGTAAGGAAATGGCAATCTTCGTTGACAAGAACGACAAAGCCGATCCTCAGATTACAAGCGAGTACCAGCCCTACTGGGGTATAATGCTTGACGAGGCCAACGGTACAGCCGATGCATATACATGGATTATCGAAGAGGGCGACACAAGCGCTATCGAAACTATGGCGAACTGCAAGTATATGTACCTCAAGAATAAGGCAACCGGTCAATACATGGGTACATGGGATGAATGGTCAGTTCGTCTCCCCATGAGCGAGACAAAGCTTCTCTATTTTGCAAGAAACGCAGGTGGCGTGAAGTATAACATTGGTTCATATGACGCTGTTCTCAATTTCGCATCCAACAACGAAACCTATCCGTTCCTCCACATCCTCGGTCACGACGATGGAAAGGCAAGTTGGGGACACATCTGTCTCTGGAGCTACAATGCCGACCCCTCAAGATGGAAGTTCGTCCTTGCAAACGAAACATCTATCAGCGATGATATTGTTGACGATGCAGAGGGTGAGATTGTATCTGTAACATATTACAGTGCAGACGGTAAAGTTTCTGCAACAGCCTTCGACGGTGTGAATATCGTTAAGACAGTTTATGCAAACGGTACAATAAAGACTACAAAGGTTATCCGTTGATAGAGACATATCATCAATATTTGATAAGGGCGAGCCACATCGGCTCGCCCTTTTTCGGATAAGAATGTTTGGTTTTGAAAGTGCCGGGTGTATGGTGACGCCCTAAGTTGATGCAAAGTATATGCCTAAAGCCGAAATTGAAAAACGACAAAGAAGTTTGTATATTATGGCACAATGTCACTGTATAAACTTCAAAAAAACGGCAGTTTCAGTCTTTGCGTCTGAAGCTGCCGTTTTTGAACAGTTGTAAGGTCGTGTCGTATCTGCTCTCTCTCTTTCATTTCTCATCTGTTATTTGGAAATCAAAGCCAGGATTCTGTCTGTAATCTTCTTCTTGGCATCGTGGAATATTTGATTCACACGGTATTCGGGAATCTGAATACGCATTGCAATCTCCTTGCCGGATTCGTGGTCGATTTGTCGTGCTCTCCAAATGGCAAACATCCTTTCGTCCATTTGGCATTTGAGGGCTGTGTCTATGAGAAAGTGCTGAAACTTCTCTTCCTGGCTGTTGCAGTCGGAGTATTTTGTCAGATAGTCGCCCCAGTAGTAGTTTATATCAGTAGCTTCCTGAGATATGGTGTTCTCGGCATAATTGAAGGCACTCTCCGAATTTGTGATGTTCAGAGTTCTGGAGGATTTTGATAGTGCGATGGTGACGAGGTTGACCTTCTCGAACTTCTTTGTTTTCGCGTTCCAACGTTCCCAATGTATGTAGCCTACCTCTTTCAGAAGGTCGAACAATGTTTTTACCGAAACCTTAAGGGCTTTGGCGAAACACAACTCTTCCATGCCTAACTTTCGCATGACCTCATCTTTTGCTGTGTGCTTGACGTAGAGTTCATACAGAAGATCGTGCATTTCCTTGTGTCCGATTTTTACGAATGCTTTTTTGAACTTCTGGCGAGAAACATCGTTGCCCTCTGCATCGGATGTGGCACTATTCTCGCAATCTCTCTCCTCCTGCTCTTTCAAATTGGAAATCTCCTGCATGAATAGCGGGTTGTTGGCATAGCATAGTGATTCCTTGAGGTGGTCGTTAACGAGAATGTCAAGAACCTCCATGGTCTCCTCCTCGTCGAGACTGTCGAAGTCAATGATGGTTTCATCAGGCTTTTTGAGCCATCCAAGTTCTATGAGCTGCTTGTGGAATTTTTGTGCGGCGATGTTGGAGAACCATGTTAATAATTTGCAGTTGTTTTCAGCCTTGTAAGTGCGGAGCTCGCTGTACTTTCCATTCGCGCAAAAACTGTGGAAAATGAGGAGCTTTGTGAGCTGCTCATCAAATTTGTATATTGCTGCGAATTTCTTATACATCGGCTCGATGGTCTCAAAAAAGAACTCGTTACGCACCTTTTCGAAACTGATGATAGAGTCGCGGACTGCGAGACTTTGCTGCACTGAGAAACGATACTTTTTGGCTACTGCTACGGTTTTAAAGACCTTCAAGAATTGCAAAGCTACATTTTCGTTTGTACGGATGCCTTCACAAAGAAGTTTGTCCTCACTGTTAGAGAATTTCTTCTTGTTGTTCCTTTGCTTGAGCGAATCAAGCAGACTGATGCATTCTGTCTCGGTGAGAGATGCTGTTTGTGTGTCGCTTTTCATAATATAATGATTTTAAAGTATGCCGTTTGATTACTTCGATTCAGGGTGTCAATCCCTTTTCAACCTATGTGTGGGTTGAAAAACAAATATCCTTATAACTACAATTTCTGTTCTTTTCAGTAATTGTGTGCGGTGATTAGCCAAATTTGTCTTTTCCTTTTCATGAGCATTTCATTAATTCTTTTTATTTACTATAAAATTTGCCAGTGTAATGCTTTTCCCTTTTTTGTTTTTTTCTCGGGATGTCATTCACTTTCATTATTGAGCCATGGTTCCATGGCTGCAAGCCCTGCTGCAGCAAGGTTGAAGTTTAATCTATTTTCTGCAGATTCGTCAAGATGTTCTAAAACTTTAAACCTTTGTTCTTTTGTGGCTCTTTGCTCCAAATACAAATTGATCAGGTCGTTAATGTCGTCTTTACTACTACTGCATTCTTCTTCTTTGTTCATAGAAATTTTTAAAATTCTTTTGTTTGATTTTGGCATACTGTTTACTCTTATAAAATGAAATTTTGAAAATTAATTACATAAAAATTCTTTTGTTAATAATATTATTTTAGTTATTGAACTCATCAATAATAGAGGGGGGTAAAAACCTGTTTATATATCTGTTATATGTTAAAAAAGCAAAAAAATATTCTTTTGCTTAGAAGCTGTTTAAATGAACATCGCAAATTGAGAATTATTTTCTAATAAAATTCAAACAGTTTCTAAGAAGCTGTTTAAATTTTATTTTCGGAATTATTTGAGAGCTATTTCGAGTAGATTTTCTTTCGCATTTTGCAGGGAATAGCGGGCTATTTCCCAAAAATAAGAAAGAAAAGATGCCGAAATAGACTCAAATAAGCCGAAATGAATATCGCGAATATAAAATTATTTTTCAAGAAAATTTAAACAGCTTCTAAACAGCTTCTTATTTCCGTTCCTTTATCCTCTGTAGCAGAAGAAGGCTTCTTTCCCTTTTTGTGATGGTTGATGATAGCGCCGTTTATTATGCTGTCGCTTTGTATTGTTATTTGTTATAAAGTTTGTAGTCCTTTAGGATAGGGTGTAAGACATTTCAAGTATTCAAGTGGACTTGATACTTTGCTTTTGGCTTACGCTGTCTTTGTCGGATGCCTTTTGTTTTAACTCCTTAAATGTTACTAGTTTGAAAATATACCAAGTGAATGGTCTTGGTTATGAATCAGTGAGTTGATAATAATCAAAAATGATTTTTAGTGTTTAGCTTTTAAAAGATAATTCCACTATTGTATAAGCAGGTGGCAAAAGTCACAAAAAAAATCGAGAAATACAATATTTTCCCGAAAAAATTATCGCGCAACAATATATGCAAGATAACAGCTTGATGGGGTAGTGGGGACAAGGGGCATCGCGCCCGACACTATCTTACCCGATTCTATCTGAAGTGGGTGCTCCTTTTCGAGCATTCTCAATTTACTCAGTGCAGCACCATGCTCGCCACAATACTCTATTGTGTAGGTGGCGCTGCTATTCTCTGACAGGTAGCGTTCGGCAAAAATTACAGATAGTACCCCCATATTCATGCGCATATTTACCTCCACGCATGGGTGGATGGCATATGTATCTCCAATCTTGCACACCATCATGTCTACGCCCAAATATCCGTGATATTTGTTGCCGTAGATGCGTGTCAGTTGTTCTTGAACTCTTTTTTGCGTGTTGTCTATTGTAGAAATGGGAATATATTGCGAAAGTGTTTCTCGCTGTTTTTCAGGTCTCTGCAATATGTTCCCGCGGTATGCACCTTTGGTGTTGGTGTCGAATAGCGAATATCCTATGAATTTAATATTGCCATTGCCGTCGCTATGGTATTCGAGGGCAAAATCAAGAATCTTGTCGTATATTGGTGTTGCCGCGAGAAAGCCTTGCTCTTCAATCACTCTTCGGCACCATCCGTCGCTCTTGTCATCGTACAGCCCGAAGCACCATCTTAAGCCTTTGCCGCTACCCGACCATGGCGCCTTGAATATACAGCGGGGATGCTCGGCGGCGTATCTGCGGCATTCCTCTATGTTGTTGATTATTTCTGCGTTGAATATGCCTTCCTTGCCGCATATGGCATTCAGTAGTTCTACATCCTTGTCGCGTCCCGACAGCGAGCGATAATTTGTCAACTGTTCATCTGTGGGAAGCAGTTTTTCATTTATACCGATGTTTGATAGCCGTCGTCGCAGGGATACATTCCACCCCCATGGTTCAATGCTGCTGAAAGAGTGCCCGGCAGCCTTGCTCTCGTCTATGAAATTTACGTTTATACCGAACTGTTTCTTTGCCTTTTCGGCGAAAATGTTGTCTGTCGGAGTGGTGGTCAGTATCGAGTCGCCGGGGGCTGCGAACCACATTGGCAACATCTCCAGTTCGCACACCATACGTCTTACATTTGCCGATGGCATGTAGTTCTCGCGGTTGTTGGCGAGTGCGAGGTCGGTGTGCGGATTGAAAATGTGCAGTCTCATTTATTTAACGTCAATTCGATATAAGGGAGGTTCTATAAATTACTATTAAATTAATCTCTACAAGGGCAGTTCTATTTCGGCCGCTTTTTGTTTTATATCGGCATCTTGTCTATTTTCACTCAGTTGCAACACGAAGGTTGCGCCTTCGTTAAAAAAGACAATCTACTCGATATAAATTCAAAAATCAGCTCGAACTAATTTATAGAACCTCCCATAAGGGAAATAGAATACACTCTCCCTCTTGGATAAGAGGGAGTGCCCATAGGGCGAGGGGGTTCGAATGAATACACAAATTATTGAAGGACAGAGAGTCTTATTTCGAACTTACGTTATTTACAAATGTAGTCGAGATACTCTTTAATGGCCGCTTGACATACGGGACAGAAGTTATACAGCTGGTTCATCATACATTTGGGCCACGGACGGTAGATGCCTTTTTCCAGGTAACCGCCGCCTTCGTATGCTCCAATAGGCCATTGTGTGTCAGGTAGTTTTATGAGTGAATCGTTGACCGGTGTGGGTAGGGGAGTACCCTCGGCAATCATTCCTTTCCACTTTTTCTTGTCGAAGTTGACAAATGTTGTCAGATTGGCTTCCCATGGCTCCTTGTCGGCAGGGTAGAAGGCGCTTACCGTGTTTCCGACCTCTACATACTCGTCGCCCAATCCCATGAGGCTGTGTCCGAATTCATGCACATAGACCTCTCCTGTGCGGCCGGTCTTTCCGGCAGAGCCTAATCCATAGTAGTTGTATATACCACCGCCGCCATATTTGTCGGAGTTTGTGAGAATAAATATTGCTTCGTATGGCGCAGCGGCAGCAACATCTCTTACCTTTTGGAATTCGCTTGTCATCTGATAGCGTTCGCTGCCGAATGTGTAGAAACGGCAATCGAGCAGTGTCTCCTTCCACTCTCCCTTGCCGGGGATGCTAATGCCCGACTCCTTCGAGGGAGCCCACACTGCACGAATGTTTATGCGCTGTTTTTCCGATGTAAAGGGCTCGTAGTTGAAAAGGGCATTGCGCCATGCGTTGCATGCCTCCATGAACTTCTCCTTCTCCTCTGCTGTGAATCCGTCGGGCAGCAGCGCAATGTCAAGGCTGTGCTCTATGCTGCCACCTATGTGAATCTCCTCAGTTGAGTATTCTGCTTTGTAAGGCTTTATATTATAATCGTTTATGTTTGCAGTGTAAGAGTATTTCTTCTCGAAAACTTTAGTAGACTTGTTGCGTGCATAAATCTCGACTGTGAAATTTCTCTTTGGGCAGGGGAAGATAAGGCTCTCGGGGTACGAACGTGTAGTCTTTTGGGCCTCTGCGGTAGTCTGCCACTCGTTGAAAAGAGTGCAATAACCATTCTGATAGATAACCTTCTGCTCCTCAGTGTCGACGATGCGGAAAAGCTGCTCACCGTATCCGAATGTGTTTATCAGGCTCTTGTGTGAACCGGCCCAAATGCCTTCATGCTTCATGCCGTCGAAAGCATAATTCTCGCTCTCGGAGTTGCCATAGTGCTGAAAATCGAAACGCAATGTGTTTTCAGTGAAATATTTGTCGTAATCAACATCCACGCACTCAATCTCCTTGATCGCACATGAATTTTTAGTAGAGCATTCTTTTTGAGTCTGTACGGCACAACCTGCGAGTGTCATCAGGCAAAATGCGAAAATTGCATAACTTTTTCTCATCATTCAAAATGTTTTAGTTGTTTATTATTGCATATTCTGTGCGAAGATACATTATTTTCATTCAGAAGTGAGAATAAAATATTGAAAATTATAAAAAAGTTTCAACTTCTTCTTGAACAATCTCTTGTTTATGATTATTTTTGCAGAATAAATTCCGAAACAAATAATATTTAAATACAAAAGATAGATGAAAAAGATTTTCTTATTAGGACTTGGAGTATGCATGGTACTCTCATTCAGTTCATGTAAATCAAAGAAAGAGAGTGCATACAAGACAGCTTACGACCAGGCTAAGCAGCAGGAACTCGTACAGGGCGAATCACAGGCTTCAGACCCCATTGAGATTGCTCCCGTAACAAGCAGCACAACACCTAAGGCTGATGCAACTTACCGTTCTGAGAAGGTTGTCCTTGCAACAGGTGCAGCAGGCTCGCTTAAAGCATTCAGCGTAGTATGCGGCAGCTTCTCTTCAAAGACCAATGCAGATGCACTCCGTCAGAAACTCGTAGGCGAAGGCTACAAAGCACTTGTAGTACAGAACCCCACAACAGGTATGTACCGCGTGGTATGCGCATCATACGACGACAAACAGCAGGCAGCCGATGCACGCGAGTCGTTCAAGGCTAACCACCCTGGTGATGCTGATTTCCAGAAAGCATGGTTGCTCTATAATAAGTAATATATAGAGTATTGCATATATACAAAAGGCTGCGCACGAGCGCAGCCTTTTGTATAGTAGGACTGACATTTTGGCGCAATATGTCATAAGAATATTGTAATATTGTCCTATTTTGCAATATTTTTAGTGCAAAAACAATTTGGCACACTTTTCGTTACTGTAATAATGTAGCGCAGTAAAAAGTTACACACCTTATAATACAATAAACAATAAAATAAATAATTATGAATATCAAACCTTTAGCAGACAGAGTCCTCATCCTGCCCAAAGCAGCAGAGGAGAAGACAATCGGCGGAATCATCATCCCCGACACAGCAAAAGAGAAACCCCTTCAGGGTGAAGTAGTTGCAACAGGCAACGGTACAAAAGACGAAGAGATGATCGTAAAAGCAGGCGACAATGTTCTCTATGGCAAGTACGCAGGAACAGAGCTTGAACTTGACGGCGTTAAATATTTGATTATGCGTCAGAGCGACGTATTGGCTATTTTAGGATAATCAATAATTAAGAATCAATCATGGCAAAGGAAATTTTATTCAATATGGATGCCCGCGACCAGCTCAAGAAGGGTGTCGACGAATTGGCAAATGCAGTAAAAGTAACACTCGGCCCCAAAGGTCGCAATGTAATCATTGAGAAAAAGTTCGGTGCACCCCAGATTACTAAGGATGGTGTAACCGTAGCAAAAGAGATTGAGCTCGATGATGCATACATGAATACAGGTGCACAGCTTGTTAAAGCAGTTGCATCAAAGACCGGCGACGACGCAGGTGACGGTACAACAACAGCAACAGTGCTTGCTCAGGCAATCATCAGCGAAGGTCTCCGCAACGTAACAGCAGGTGCAAACCCCATGGATCTCAAACGCGGTATCGACAAGGCTGTAGGCAAAATCGTTGCTTCAATCAAGGAGCAGAGCGAGGATGTAGGTGCCGACTACGAGAAAATCGAGCAGGTGGCAACAATCTCAGCAAACAACGATAGCGAGATCGGTAAGCTCATCGCAGACGCAATGCGCAAAGTGTCAAAGAATGGTGTAATCACCATTGAGGAGGCAAAGAGCCGCGACACTACAATCGGTGTTGTTGAGGGTATGCAGTTCGACCGCGGTTACCTCTCGGCTTACTTCGTAACAGACACAGAGAAGATGGAGTGCGAAATGGAGAACCCCTATATCCTTATCTACGACAAGAAGATTTCCAACCTCAAGGATATGCTCCCCATCCTCGAAGCTGCCGTTCAGACAGGTCGTCCTCTCCTCATTATCGCTGAGGATGTAGACAGCGAGGCTCTCACAACATTGGTTGTGAACCGTCTCCGCTCACAGTTGAAGATTTGCGCAGTGAAGGCTCCCGGTTTCGGCGACCGTCGCAAGGATCTTCTTGAGGACATCGCAATCCTCACCGGCGGTATCGTGGTATCAGAGGAGAAGGGCATCAAGCTCGAACAGGCTACTCTCGAAATGCTCGGTTCTTGCGGTAAGATTACAGTCAGCAAAGAGGTTACCACAATTGTTGACGGTAACGGCGACAAGGAAGCAATCGACACACGCATCGCACATATCAAGTCACAGATTGAGACAACAAAGTCCGACTATGACAAGGAGAAACTTCAGGAGCGTCTCGCAAAACTTTCAGGCGGTGTTGCAGTTCTCTATGTAGGTGCAGCTTCTGAGGTTGAGATGAAGGAGAAGAAAGACCGCGTTGACGATGCACTTTGCGCTACACGCGCAGCCATCGAAGAGGGTATCGTTCCCGGTGGTGGCGTAACATACGTTCGTGCAATCGACTCTCTCGAAGGTCTTGAGGCTGTAAATGCCGACGAGAAGACAGGTATCGAGATTGTTAAGCGTGCAATTGAGGAGCCCCTCCGTCAGATTGTTGCCAACGCAGGCAAAGAGGGCGCAGTTGTAGTTCAGAAGGTACGTGAGGGCGAGGGCGACTTCGGTTACAATGCCCGTGCCGACAGATACGAGAATCTTCTCGCAGCAGGTGTAGTTGACCCTGCTAAGGTTACACGCGTGGCACTTGAGAACGCTGCTTCTATCGCAGGTATGTTCCTTACCACAGAGTGTGTGATTGTTGACAAGAAAGAGGATAAACCCGCAATGCCTATGGGCGCTCCCGGTATGGGAGGTATGGGTGGCATGATGTAATAGAACAATCTTGCTATATGAGCCCGAATCGTTTCATGCGATTCGGGCTTTTTTGCCTATTTGCGAACTGAAAATGGCTCCTTGCAGCCTAAAACAACAAAAATTTCACCCCTGAATACAAAAAATCACCCCATATATAGCTTTTTTATTAAATTATTACACATTTGCTCATAATTTGTGCAACAGATTTATCCCTATGAAATACCTTCGCAGCGGACATTAAAAAACTGGTTATGTACTACTTTATAGAAACATTTGAAAATACAGTAAAGAACTGTTGGAATATGCCTGCGCTCAACGACTATCGCAGCGAAGTAATAACATATGGCGAGCTTGCAGCCCGAATAGAGAAGATGCACCTTGTATGGAAGGCTGCGGGGCTCAAGAGCGGTGATAAAATTTCGCTCAATGCAAGGAGCAGCAGCAATTGGGCCACCACATTCATGGCGGTAACATCGGGCGGCTATGTGTCGTGTCAGATATTCAACGGTTTTACTCCCGCCGATACACAGACAATGGTGAATCATTCGGATACAAAGATACTTTTCACCGAAAAGGCTATATTCGACGGAATGAATTTTGAGGAGATGGACGAACTTCAGGCTGTGATTGACATGAAGGATATGAGCCTTCTTGCGAGTCGCGGTAATTTTGCTGACATCTATATGCAGGCAGACAAACTCTTTGACGAGGCGCACCCCGGCGGGTGGAGTGCCGATGCAGTCTCTTATCCTCGTCGCAGTATGGACGAACTTTGCTGTATAAACTATACATCCGGCTCAACGGGTACACCTAAGGGGGTGATGCTTACCGTTGGCAACATCAGCAGCAATGTCGACCTTATTCCTCGATATTTCCCTTACAGAAAGGGCGATAATTACCTCAGCATCCTGCCCTTTGCGCACATCTTCGGAATGTTGTACGACATGACAGCATGTCTCTGTCTGGGTATGCACCTGACAGTGCTTTGCCTGCCTCCTGCTCCTTCAATATTGAAAGATGCGTTGCAGGCGGTGGCTCCCTCTACTGTTATGATGGTACCACTTGTCCTCAAGAAGATAGTGGAATTTGTAACGGCTGAGATTTTGGCTGAAAACAGAGAATATGCGCCCGAAAGCAAGGAGTTCTATGCAGCCATGCGCGAGAGGATAATGAAATATCTTGGCGGCAAGGTAGAGATTATAGTTACCGGAGGTGCGGCATTGCCCGAAAAACTGGAAAATATGCTCATCGAAAAGCTTGCACTCCCGCTCGTTACCGGCTACGGAATGACAGAGTGTGCGCCCACAATCACATTGGGCCGCTTGGGACATTATAAACTGAAGTCCTGCGGTGTGCTTGTCGACTGCATGCAGATAAAAATCGAGTCTCCCGACGCGCATAATGTTGTCGGCGAAGTGCTTGTGAAGGGTAGTAATACATTTGTTGGTTACTATAAGAATCCTGCGGCTGACAATGAGGTGTTTACCAGTGACGGATGGTTCCGCACCGGCGATCTTGGTACCATCGACGAGGATAACAACCTCTTCCTTGTGGGACGCAACAAAAGTATGCTCCTCGGAAGCAACGGTGAAAATGTCTACCCTGAGGAGATTGAGGTCAAGTTGAATGTGTTGCCCTATGTCGCAGAATCGTTGATTGTGCAGCGTGGCGAGAGGTTCGTGGCACTTGTCGTTCCCAACGGCGACCAACTTACTGCCGATAATCTTCCGGCAGAGGATCTGAAGAGAATAATGGACGAGAATATCTCAATGCTGAATGCCACACTGCCTGCATTCTCGCAAATATCGGGTTACGAACTATGTGAAGAGCCGTTTGCAAAGACACCTAAAGGAAGCATCAAGAGATTCAGATATTTATAGAATCTCCCTGAAGAGAATGGTTCGTGGTTGTATTGTGAAAGGTGCAACCACGAACTTTATTTAGCAACCTCACCCTTTACACTTTTTGCATACAGGAATATCACAATGAAACTAATCAGCGGAAGAATAAAAGAGATATTCACAGCCGGCATTCCCAAAATCTCTCCCATGTCGATGATCATCGCCTGCAATGGGGGAAGCACCGAACCACCGAGAATAGCCATTATAAGTCCGGCGGCACCCAATTTTGCCTCTTCTCCTACATTCTCAAGTGCAATGCCGTAAATGGTAGGGAACATCAAAGACATACAGGCCGAAACGGCAACAAGTGAATATAGTCCGTAAATGTTCTGAAAAACTATTGCTCCTATGGTAAAGCAAGCCGCTGCAACGGAAAATATCCCCAACAGCCTGCCGGGATTGATGAATCTGAGCAAATAGGTGCAGATGAATCGGCTGCAACAGAAAAGAACCATTGCCGCAATGTTGTAACCCTGCGAAAGAACCTCGGCGCTCTGCTCCTCCATACCTTGTGAGGTAAAAAGCTGCGTGCCATACTGTATGATGAATGTCCAGCACATAATCTGCGCACCCACATAGAAGAATTGCGCGATAACGCCGTTGCGGTAATTCTTTATCGCAGCCAAACGCTTGATGCTGAGAGAGAAATTCAGTTTCTCATGTGTACCTTTCTCAGTCGGCATTTTTGTGAATGCAAACAACGCAAATATTACAAGTATTACGGCACCAATAATCACATACGGTTCCACCAGAATAGAGAGGTCAGCATCGCGTACAGCCTCAAATTCAGCCTCTCCGAGCGTGGCGCGCTCCTCGGTACTCATAGGGTTCAGCCGGTTCTGAATAAAATTCATCGCTACGAACATTCCCGCCAACGAACCGATGGGGTTGAACGATTGGGCAAGATTGAGTCTGCGCGTGGCACTCTCCCTATCGCCCAGTGAAAGTATATAAGGATTGCAACTTGTCTCCAAAAACGACAGTCCGCAGGTAAGTATGAAATAGGCTCCCAAGAAAGGATAATAGCTGCCCGTCTCCATTGCAGGCATAAACAGCAGTGAGCCGGCGGCATACAGCGCAAGCCCCGTCATTATTCCTGCCTTGTAAGAGAAACGGCGTATGAACAGCGCCGCAGGAACGGCCATTGCAAAATACCCTCCATAAAAAGCCACCTGCACAAGCGATCCGTCGGTAACACTCATGCGGAATATTTTGGAAAAGGCCTTTACCATAGGGTTGGTGATGTCGTTGGCAAAGCCCCATAAGGCGAAGCAGCTTGTTACAAGTATAAAAGGGAGAATATATTTAATGCTTTTTGCAGCAGATTCGTTTTTCATTTTATAGGCTATTGGTAAATCTTCGCGAAGTTACGATAAATATTTCAAATACAGACCAAATGAAACATCTGTTTGTGATTATATAAGGGTAGTATATATACATCTTGAAGCAAATATTGCAGAAAAAACAATTTATGTTTATCTTCGCATAAATTTAAAATAAAGAATCTATGAACAGAATATTCTCAAAACTGCTTATCATAGCAGCAATGCTCTCCTTTACAGCCTGTGGCGGTTCCGACGCAGAAAAGAGCGAAAAGGGCGAATTCGGCATACAGCAACTGAATAATGACAGCCCCGACAAAGACCAGTATGTAATGATAGAGACCGACCGTGGTAATATAAAAATAGTCCTTTTCAAGGAGACTCCCCTTCACAGGGCCAACTTCGTCAATCTTGTGAAGAACAAATACTACGACGGGCAACTCTTCTTCAGAGTGATAAAAGAATTTATGATTCAGGCCGGCGATCCAAAATCGCGCGGTGCGGCAGCCAAAGTAAAACTCGGCGAAACAGATGTCAGCTACAAGATACCTGCCGAAATTGATGTAACCAAAAGATGGCACAAGTACGGCGCCCTCTCAGCAGCAAGCCTCAACCCTGCCGTAGAATCATCGGGCAGCCACTTCTCCATAATCACAGGCCGCAAGGTCAACGACAAGGTGCTTAACGATCACGAGGATAAGTACAACAAGACACTCCGTCGCAAAATGTATGAGAGCCTACAAAAACCATACACCGACAAGATAAATAAGCTCTACGAAGAGAGCAAAAAGAACTACAAGAAGAAGCAGGAACTGAACGAAATGATACACTTCTTCACCGAGAAGACCGACTCGGCAATGGCAGGCAAGGAGTTCAAGTACACCCCCGAACAGCGCAAAGGATACATAGAAGAGGGTGGGGCCTTCCACCTCGACGGCTACTTCACAGTCTTCGGGCAAGTGATTGAGGGAATGGATATTGTAGAAAAAATATCGCGCGAAAGCTACGATGTCTACAATCGCCCTGTAAAAGATGTTGTAATCAAACGAGTAGTGCTCCTTGACGAATAATATGGAAGTATCGCGTTTCACACTTGACAACGGCCTTCGTCTGGTGCATCTGCTCGACGAAAGCACAGAAATGGTGCACGTAAACATCCTCTACGGCGTAGGCGCCAAGAACGAGGACTACGAATATACCGGCCTTGCCCATTTGCTCGAACATCTGATGTTCGGCGGGACGGAGCTTTTCCCTTCATTCGACGACCCGTTGGAAGAGGCAGGCGCCGATAGCAATGCATTTACAAACAACGACTTTACCAACTACTACATCTCTCTCCCCCGCATGAATGCAGAACTTGCATTCTGCATGGAGAGCGACCGTATGTGCAACCTTCTGCTCGACGAAGAGAGTGTGGATGTGCAGCGTCAAGTGGTGATGGAAGAGTTCAAGCAGAGCTATCTGAACAAGCCTTACGGCGATGTCAACGCAATTATGCGCAAACTCTCGTTCAAGACGCACCCCTACCGCTGGTCTACGATAGGCCGCAAACTGAAACACATCGCTGATGTCCCCGTAGAAGTGGTGCGCGACTTTTATAACCGCCATTATACCCCCGGCAACGCAGTCCTCTCTGTGGTGGGTAACATCAGTTTCGAACAAGCGAAAGAGTGGACACAAAAATGGTTCGCATCAATCCCCGCCCGCGAATGTGTAAAACGCGAAATACCCATCGAAGCACGTCAGGAGCGTATGCGCCGCAGAAGTGTTACACGTAATGTCCCCGGTAATGCACTCTACATGACATTTCACATGGACAGCTTCACCGGAAGCGGATACTATCCGGCTGATGTAATTTCCGATATTTTTGCAAACGGATATTCGGGCCGTCTGAACGAAATTCTTGTTAAGCGCAAAAAACTATTCACCCGCATAGATGCCTTTATCACCAGTAATGAACATCCGGGCCTCTTCTGGATACACTCCCGCCTTGCCGACGGAGTAACCTTTGAGCGTGCCGAGGCTGCAATATGGGAAGAACTCGACAAACTGAAGGAGCGCGAAGTCCCCCGCAGCGAAATGGAAAAGGTGCGCAACAGATTCGAGTCCGACCAGGTCTTCTCCAACAGCAGTGGCGAGACATTGGCAGCCAATCTTGCGCAGGCCGAATGGTATGGCGATGTTTCGCGTGCATGGCGCGAGACAGAACTCTACCGCAAGGTAACCCCCAAAGAGGTGCAACAGGCAGCGCGCGAACTCTTCCGCAAAGGAAACGCTTCGGTACTTTATTACAAGAAATCTTGACATAAAGGTAGTATTGACATTGTATGCCGCTTTCAATATTTAAAGTGGGGGCTTTTTTATTGATTGCCGGCAAGCATCTTTTTTGCCATTTTTTTTGCTATTCATAAAATAATCAATACCTTTGCGCCCTTAATTTTTAAAGGCAAAGGAGTAGGGTACGACAGGGCTGCACGCAGCAATAACATAATCCCCAATGCGAATATCGAAGTGTTATTGCTCACTGTAAATATCTTCGTTGTATAAAACTGTTGTTTGTCAGGTGATTATCAGTGGATAAACTCAGCTATGTATCAGGCACAGCCACAAGGCATAACCACAGTTTTGTGCGTAATCTCCTTTTGGGGTTTGCAAATTATAAGATTATATATTAACCAATCAGAATTCGATTGCATCTGCAAGCAGAATTCACAAAATCTAAATTTTAAAAAATGGACAAATTAAAAATGTTTACAATGGCTATGTTCGCCGTTCTAATGAGTGTAAGTTTTGTAGCATGTGATAATGATGACAACGACTCGGCAGATTTGAACTTGAAGGGCAGATGGTACTCTAAAACTGATTCTGTAAGCAATCTTTTGATTATAAGTGGCGACAACAGCGTTGTTGCTTACAAAGTAAGCAATTACGAATCATGGGAAAATGTCAGCGGCAATCTTGTTGTGGATGGCAATGAGGTAGATATCTACTTAGAAGATGGCAATAGTGTTTCAGGTACTTGCACAATGTCAGACAATACACTTACTATCAACACAGCCTATGGCGCATACACATACTCAAGATTGGCTGAAGAAACCAATTTGACAGGCGAATGGAATTATTCCAATATCACTTTCAGTGCAAAAGCATGCGCAGACGAGATTGTAATTCCCGGTGGAACTATAAACGGTGAGCAAGTGCCTCCCACAATCATGCAGACTTCACAGCTCAGCGGCGAGTTCATCAAGTATGCAGCGCAGCGCTATTTCCGCAATGTAAAGTTCAACAACGATGGAACAATGACATACAATGTATTGAAGGATGATGCTGATATGTCTATGGCAAAAAATTATTCAATCGATGGTCTCGATATGACAATCACAGGAGAAACAGCCGGTCATGACATTGCATCCACATTTATGGTATTTCAAAGCGATGATAAAGACACTGCCTATTTTGTCTTTGATAAAGAAGACGTAGCAGACATGTTTATTGGTTATGCGCTCATGTTGTTCGAAGGCGGTATTGCTCCCGATGTTACAGACGAGGCATTGCAGGCATACAAGAAGGCATTTACAGAAGCTTTCGATTACTATAGAGTAGAGTTTATAATCAACCGCGCCAAGTAAAATTCATTTTATTAGCTATTTTATACTTTAGGGGGCTGTGTCAAAATTTTGACACAGCCCCCTGTTTCATATTTCTCTATTGAGAAAAGACTATTCTTCTATTGAACAAACTTCTAAATGCAGGCTTACAATTTTACCTTGTACGCCTTTGCTCCAATCTGTACTACAACAATACCTTTGATAGTGCTGTCAAAGACAATTGTTGTCTCCTCGCCATTGGCAACAGTGCTCTGCAACAGGCATCCATCTACCGTGTAAATGTTTATACTTGTACCGCTCTTGATGCCATAAACAGCTATGTTGTTGTCGTTTACGCTTATAACAGCATCTTTATCTTCAATCACGGATGATATTTCTGTCGTTTTGCGCAACTCGCTCATGTCCATTTCCACAACATCTACAAAATCCTTTGTTACTTTTGTGGTATAATTTATCTTTGTACCTATTGGTATGTACAGTGTTCCACGAGCTTTGGGCCTTGCTCCACTTCCAAAAGGTCTGCTTGTTGTTGATAATCCTACGAAGTTTGGCGTGTTCTCCGATACAATGTACACGGCTTTCAAATTATCGCAACTATAGAATGAAGGCGAAGCGATACTTATTGTATCGCTTGAAATAATTACTGTGTCTAATGCGCTCGCTTTCGAGAATGAATTTTTTTCAATGCTTCTTACACTATTGGGAATTGTTACTTTTTTTATGCTTGAACAACCATAGAAAGCTTTTTCTCCAATGCTTGTAACGGTGGTGGGTATGTTTATACCTGTTAGTGCAGTACAGTTTTCGAAAGTACTATTTTCTATGATTGTTAAATTTTTGGGTAATTTGACGGTTGTGAGGTTTACACAATCAGAGAATGTATTTTCTTCTATACTTGTAACAGTGTTAGGTATTTCAATGGATATGAGCCCGCTGCATCCATTGAATGCACGTTCAACTATGGCTGTTACGCCATTAGGAACGAAACTGTTTTTGCAACCTGCAATAAGCTCGTTGGTCGCAGTCTCTATGATTGCGTTGCAATTTTCGCGGCTGTCATATGTGGGGTTGCCCTCTTCAACGATGATGCTTTCAAGTCCGCTGCATCCGGCGAATGCACCTTTTTTGATAGTTGTTATATTGTTAGGTATTCTGATGCTTGTAAGTCCGGTGCAACCGTTGAACATATATAATCCGATGTTTGTCCACTTGTCAGGTACAGTGAAGTTTGTAAGTCCTGTGCAATCGCGGAATGTGTATCCACCTGTAAAATTTAATTTATCACTGTTTGGCAGTTCTATACTTGTAAGTCCGGTACATTCATCGAACGCTGCATATTCAATGGTGGTTACACTGTTTGGAACCTTAATGCTTGTAAGCCCTGTACATTCCCAAAATGCTTGTTCTCCGATGGTGGTCAGACCTTCTGGCAGTTCTATGCTTGTAAGTCCGGTGCATCCCCAGAATGCAAGACTGCATATATCGGTTGTTCCCTCTTTTACTTTGATTGTAGTATTTTCGGGCATTGTTCCTTTGTAGCTGTATAGTGTTTTTCCAAAGTATATTACACCATCGGGTTGTGAACTCAAAAACAACGTGCCATCGAATGCGTATTTGTCAACAGTGGTGATGCTGCTGGGGATTGTTATATTTGCAAGGTTGCTGCAATTATAGAACGCATCGCTTCCAATGGTGGTAACACTGTCTCCTAAAATTACCTCTTTGATGCTGGTGTTCTCTCTAAACCAATCTTTTACATTCTTGCAATTTATATAAACGTAGGTCAACCCTGTGCAACCATCGAATACATCATATCCTAAAGATGTTGCACTATTGGGTATCGCAATGCTTGTAAGTGCGCTGCAACCGGAGAATGCTTTATATCCAATTGATTCCAGGCTGTTAGGCAATTCTATATTAGTGAGTGCGCTGCAATTATGGAATGCATTCGACGAGATTGATTTCAAGCTGTCGGGTAATTCTATATTTGCAAGTGATGTACAACCATCGAAAACACTATTGTTAATTTCAAATACACCATTTGGTATCTTGATGCTTGTCAGTGCGCTACATCCAGAGAATGCGTAACTGCCTATTCCTGTTACTCCTTCAGGAATCTCAACTTTTGTCAGCTTGTCGCAATAACTAAATGCTGATCCGTCTATATGAGTAAGAGTTTGCGGAAGTTCTATGCTTTCGAGACTCATGCATCCTTCAAAAGTGCTTCCTCCTATCTTTGTTATACCGTTTGGTATGTTGATGCTTGTCAATGCTTTGCAATTTGAAAAAGCGGCTCCTCCTATAGCTGTAACACTGCTCGGTATTTCAATGTTTGTAAGTGCACTGCAACCGGCAAAAGCACCCAAATCGATATATGTTACTCCGTTTGGGATCTTAATGTTTGTCAATGCTTTGCAATCCCTAAAAGCGTCTAACCCTATCCTCGTTACACTGCTCGGTATATTGATATTTGTCAATGCATTACATCCATTAAAAACTCCATCTCCTATTTCTGTTATACCGTCGGGTAATTCAATGTTTGCAAGAGCAGTACAGCGTGCGAACAGATTTCGATTGAGAATAGTTAACTTCTCTGAAATCTTTACGCTTTCGAGGTTAGAACAGTTATCGAAGGCACCATCTCCTATCATTGTTACGCTGTTTGGAATCTCTATGTTTGTCAATGCACTGCACCAAGAAAATGCCGCGCTTCCTATTGTTGTTACACTGTTTGGAATCTCTATGCTTGTCAATGCAGTACAACCGGTGAATGTTCCGGTTCCTATTGTTGTTAAGTTGTTTGAGATTGCAATTTTTGTCAATGCTCTACAATTCATGAAAGCTCTTTCTCCTATTGTTGTTACGCTGTTTGGGATTGCAATGTTTGTCAATGCATCACATCCATTAAAGACATCTTCTCCTATTTCTGTTACACTGTTTGGAATCTCTACGTTTGTCAATGCAGTACTATTTGCAAATGCTGCACTTCCTATTGTTGTTACGCTGCTTGGGATTTTTACGCTGACGAGCGCTGATTCACCGAGGAATGCATTCTCGCCAATAGCTGTTACAGTGTAAGTCTTTCCATCGTTAGTAACTTTTTCAGGTATTGTTATGGCTGTATCATCGCTTAACAACTTACCTACAACTTCGCAGGTAAGGTCGTTGTCGGATAGAATAGCGTACATTACGCTGTCTGCCATGAAATGGTCGCCGGCCATGGCAATGTTGCCTATAGTCAGCAGCAGGGCTGTCATCAGTCCCTTTAATGTGTATAATTTTCTCATAAGAAAAAAAAGCGCACCAGGCTCCTTGACGCATAAATACTAAGAATTTGTAATAGAGAAGGTAGAAGCCTGTATGTATTTTTCATATATACCTTCTCTTGACACTTAATTTATGGTATAAAGGTATATGTAAAGTCGTTAACTTACTAAAAATATTTTAATTAGTTGTGCAATTTTTTTTGGTTAAAAAATATGATTACCACATAAATTGATATGATTATGTGATATAATACCTAAAATCTAAAATTACAATCAGGATAAAAGACTATTCTTAAATATTGGTGTCCGGTAAATTTTTATTCCGCTTATATTTTGAACTCCTCCGTCTTCAAAAACTGTGTTTTTGAATGGCCTCGCAAGCTCGGCACTCCTTTGATAATATCGAAACTATGCTGCGCTCGTTGTAAATGTAAGTAAACTTCCATTCACTCGCTTGCTATAGTTTTAGAAAGCTAAAGCTTCCGTCGTCGCAAAGCTCGTGCCAGCGAGTACAATGCGAGCTTGCTTGCAATTGTAAACGAGCGCAGCCGAGCTTCGCATAAAGCAAACATTGCTTATTACGCAATGTCCTCTTCAAGAGGAGGAATATAAATCATTGAAAATTATCAATATCTAACACTCTCCCTCTTGGATAAGAGGGAGTGCCCACAGGGCGAGGGAGTTCGAACAAAACATTAGCAAAAAACATCAAACTCCTCCGTCTTCAGAGCAAGCTCTGAATCCACCTCCTCTTAGCCAAGAGGAGGAGTTTATATAAACTATTGAGAAACAAATACTCTCCCTCTTGGAAAAGAGGGAGTGCCCGCAGGGCGAGGGAGTTCCAATCATTGACTTAAATTTGTCTTAATAAAGAATTGGGGCTTGTAGTTACTTAAATATTGAATTTTAAACGACTTAAATACGTTTACCGGATACTAATAATTTTAATTATGTTGTAATATGGAAGTCGGTTTCTGGAAACAGCGTGAACTTGATTGAAGCAATGGAAGTTGTATCAACGAAAAATAGAATATGATAAATTCCCGTATTCCTCCTGTTCGAATTCCATTAAATAGAAAAGATTATTGCTTCCTCCAGAACATCGGAGTAAGCATCAGCAACACTGCGAAAAATTCGAGACGGCCAACAAGCATCTGGAACGAGCAGAACCATTTGAGCACTTCAGGCAGAGAATTCATGCTGAACGCAGGCCCATAGTTTCCAAGTGCCGGACCGATGTTACTTGTGCATGATACCGACAATCCGTAAGCCTCCATAAATTCCAGTCCGCAGGCTACATTAACTATTACTCCCACCATCACGACACCCACATACAGCACGGTATAGGCAAGGATAGCCGATTGTACCGGGGTGGCAATAATCTTGTGGCTCATTCTTACGGGAATAATGGCATTGGGGTGCACTATGCGCTTGAATTCATTGATCATCACTCTGCCAAGAATAGCAACCCTCACACACTTCATTCCTCCGGTGGTAGAGCCCGAACAGGCACCAAGATACATCAGCCCGCTGATGATGAGCCACAGCAGGGGGTGCCACAGCATATAGTCGGCTGTGCAGAAACCGGTAGTGGTTACAGTGGCAACAACTTGAAATAGTGAATCTCTAAATGCTTTCTCTATGCCTATTGCATCGGTCAGCAAAAGTCCCGCTGCGATAACAATAGTGGAGATAAGTATGATGTTGAAGTAACATTTGAATTCCGAATCGCGTACCAAGTCACCCACTTTCCCCTTGAAAATCGACAGGTAGAGAAGTGAAAAATTCGTGCCTCCGAGGAACATGAACAGCGTAACGATGTACTCTATCAGCGGCGAATTGTAGGCTCCGATGCTATCCTGCTTGTTCGAAAAACCTCCTGTGGCAATCGTTGACATGGAGTGGCAGATGGAGTCGAGCAGATTCATCCCTGCGAACTTCAGACATACGGTGTTTATAACTGTAAGCCCAATGTAGATAGTCAGAATCCAACGTGCCGTTACCGAAATTCGCGGGTGGAGCTTACCGTGTATAGGCCCTGTCGCCTCAGCAGCGAATAGGTGGATGTCGCCCATGCCGAATACCGGCAGTATGGCGACAGTGAAGAATACAATTCCCAATCCGCCAATCCAATGCGTCATCGACCGCCACAGCAATAGGCTTGGCGGAAATTCTTCAATATTGTCGAGAATGGTTGCTCCGGTGGTTGTAAAGCCCGAAATTGTCTCAAAGAAGGCATTTGATACCGATGGTATGTAGCCGCTTATCAGATAAAGTATTGAGCCGAATATAGAGAAAATAATCCATGCCGAGGAGACAACTATATAACCGTCTTTTCGCGAAATGTTCCTCTCTTTTCCTCTACCGCAGTACAGCAGCAGAGCGCCGGCAGCAAGTGTGGTTGCTATAGCATATATATATGCGGGGATTATATGCTCATCGTAATAAACAGATACTCCCAATGCTACAAGCATGAAGAGCGCCTCGATGAGCAGCAACAGTCCGAGTATTCTCGAAATTATCTTGAAGTGAATCATCTCTTAATTCATCTTTTAAAGAATTTTTCCAGTTTTTTCAGCACATTTTCGAGGCAGAAGATAATAACATGGTCTCCCGGCTCTATCATGCTGTTACCCGAAACGTTTATACCCTTGCCGTCGCGTATCACACCACCGATATTTGCACCCACCGGCAGCCCGAGGTCCTTCACGGGGCGCTTGGTGATGGACATTCCCTCGTCCACAGGAAATTCGGCAACGACAGCTTCGGTAAACATCAGGCAACGCACGCTCGAAACATCGGTGTTCAGCATCATCTGGAAGATGTTGCTTGCTGCCAACTTCTTTTTGTTGATTACAGAACCGATGTCCATCTCCTCTGCCATTGATATGTAATCGATATTCTCAATCTCTGCTACCGTACGGTACACGCCCGAACGCTTGGCTGCGAGGCAGGCAAGAATGTTTGTCTCCGAATTGTCGCTGAGGGCAATGAATGCATCTGTGCGGTCGATGCCCTCGCTGCGCAACAGCTCGGGGTCGCGTGCATCGCCGTTGATTATCATCACACGGTCGTCTACAAGTTCGATGAGCTTGTTGCAACGTGCATAGTCGCTCTCTATTATCTTTATGCTTATGTCGCTGGGTATAAGTTCGGCGGTGCGAACGGCAATGCGGCTGCCGCCCATCATTATCACACTCTTCACTTCGGAGTATTGCTCCTTGCCGCAAATGTCCCTGATGTACGAAATGTGCGATTTTGTGGTCATGAAGCAGACAAGGTCGTCTACCTCTATGACATCGTTACCGCGCGGGATGATTGTCTCGTCGCCGCGCTGTATTGCCACAATGTGATATGGCATATCCCTTTGCAGGTCGCGGAAGGGAATGTTTATTATGGATGAATTTCCTCTTACCTTTACACCTATCATCACAAGCTCGCCGTTGCCGAATTCGAGCATCTGTCTCATCCAGCAATATTTTATGCTGGTGGCAATCTCTTCCGCAGCGAGCTTTTCGGGGTAAATGAGCGAGTTTATTCCCAACGACCTGAAAAACTCCTTGTGTTTGGGTTGCAGATACTCGTAGTTGTCTATTCGGGCAATAGTCTTTTTGGCGCCCAGGTAGTGGGCGAGTATGCATGAATTTATATTGGTGCTCTCATCGGGGGTTACTGCCACAAACAGGTCGGCATCTCCGGTTCCGGCTGTTTTTAGGTTGCCTATTCTTGTGGGCGAGCCTATCATTGCTTTCAGGTCGAAGAGCGATTCGAGCTTACCGAGGCGCTCTTCACTTTCGTCGAGCAGCACAACATCGTGGCTCTCTGCGGATAACATCTTTGCAAGGTGTGTTCCAACGGCGCCTGCACCGGCTATTACTATCTTCATGGTGTACCGTTTTTTGTTACGGGCGACTCTGCTTGTAGGGCAGATTTTTATATTTGCTTGAATTTCAATATGGCTTCAAGTACGGCCGGGGTGTCCATCCTGCACTCGCGGTAAAGTTCGGCGCTTGCGCCATGTTCTACGAATATGTCGGGGATACCCATTGGGTGTATTGCAGGGGTGTATCTGTTCTCGGCCATAAATTCTATTACGGCAGATGCCAATCCTCCTTTTATTACTCCATCTTCGAGGGTTACAATGTACTTGAATTTGCGTCCTATCTCGTGAAGAAGCTCTGTGTCGATTGGCTTCAGGAAACGCATGTCGTAGTGCGCTACGCTTACTCCCTGCTTTGCAGCCTCGTCTATTGCACCGGCTACGCTCTTGCCTATAGGGCCTATGGTGACGAGTGCAACATCGTCTCCCTCCTTCAGTCGGCGTCCTTTGCCTACGGGAATGCTTTCGAGTGGGCATTTCCAGTCGGTGAGCATTCCCCGACCGCGGGGGTATCTGATGACGAATGTACCCATATTGGGCTGTTGGGCAGTGAACATCATGCGGCGCAATTCACATTCATCGTATGGCGATGCGATGGTGATGTCGGGGATGGGGCGCAGATAGGCAAGGTCGAATGCACCGTGGTGTGTGGGACCATCTTCCCCCACTATGCCTGCGCGGTCGAGGCAGAGTACCATATTCACACGTTGCAGTGCAGCATCGTGTATGAGGTTGTCGTATCCGCGTTGCATGAACGACGAATATATGTTGCAGAAGGGCATTGCACCGCCTTTTCCCAGTCCTGCCGAGAATGTTACGGCATGTCCCTCGGCAATGCCTACGTCGAAGAATCTTTCGGGCATCTCCTTCATCAGCAGGTTCATGGAGCAGCCTGTGGGCATTGCGGGGGTTACTCCCACTACAGCCGGGTTCATCTTGGCAAGCTCCACAAGTGTCTCGCCGAATACATCCTGGAAGCGTGGAATGCCGCTCTCCGAAATGATTCTTTCGCCTGTCTCAATGTCGAACACTCCCGGCTGGTGCCATGCGGTGGCATCCTTTTCGGCCGGTTCGTATCCTCGTCCCTTCACTGTGTGTATGTGCAGCAGCTTGGGGCCTTTCATGTCCTTTATTATGTTGAGTGTGTGCACAAGCTCTATTACATCGTGCCCGTCTATAGGGCCGAAGTATCTTACAGACATTCCTTCGAAGATGTTCTGCTGCTGGTAGAGCATAGCCTTCAGTCCGTTGTTGAACCTTGTGAGGCTGGCGGCGCGCGCCTTGTTCAGCAATCCTATTTTGGTGAAGAAGCATGCAGCGCGGTGGCGTATCTTGTTGTAGAGTCTTGATGAGTGCATGGATATAAGCAGTTGGCTCATACCTCCCACGCTCTTGTCGATGGACATATTGTTGTCGTTGAGTATGATGAGCAGGTTGTTGTCGCTCGACGAGGCGTTGTTGAGTCCCTCGTATGCGAGTCCGCCACTCATCGAGCCGTCGCCTATCACGGCTATCGTGTGCTCATTCTCCTTGCCGTTCATCTTTGCCGATACGGCGAGGCCCAGCGCTGCTGATATCGAGTTTGAAGCGTGTCCGCCGATGAATGCGTCGTATTCGCTTTCCTCAGGTGCGGGGAAAGGCTTGAGACCTTTGAACTTGCGGTTGGTGTCGAAACGGTCGCGGCGGCCTGTGAGTATCTTGTGGCCGTATGCCTGATGGCCTACATCCCACACGATTTTATCCTGCGGAGTCTCCATCGTATAGTGCAGTGCCACAGTCAGTTCCACAGCACCGAGGCTCGATGCGAAGTGTCCGGGGTTGTTTGAAAGTGATTCTATGATGAATGCTCTTAGTTCCGCACACACAGCAGGGAGCTTCTCTTCAGGAAGCTTCCTCAGGTCAGCGGGTGAGTCTATTTTGCTAAGCAATGGGTATTTTCCGTCTTTGGCCATATTATACCGAATATACTTTATTGAATATGCAAAAGTAATGAATTAGTGTCAATATAGTGCAAAATGGAGTATAATATTTTCTTTGTTTTTGTTTTTGGGTTCTTTGTTTGCCGTATTTTTGAAAATAAATAAAATGATTATCAAATATATTACCTAAAATGCAACGTTGCATTGCAATGTCGGTGGAAATAAGTAACTTGAAAAGTTGTCCCACTTTAAGCTAATCTTTGGACACATCTTTCAGTTTTTATATTTTGCTAGTCTCTTTAAAATAAGAAACTTAAAAAAGCTGTCCCTCTTAAAGGGGGGCAACGCGGAATGGAGCGTTGCTTGCGACGACGGAATATTTATATTCCCAAAGGAGTGCCGAACGCAAGTGAGGTCTTCCTTTTTTCCGAGAAA
>JAFYLO010000127.1 GCA_017557045.1 Bacteroidaceae bacterium
GTCGGGGGTGTTGCGGTAATATATGCGTGCACAGCAGGCTTGGCGGTGGTTGTTGAGAGCGTTCTCGCCCAATTTGCGCAGCATGTCGTTCCTCAGATTGCCGCTGATGAGTGTCTCTCTGCGTGCAGGAGATTTTTCGGCACGCAAAATGGTTACCATAGAGTCTCCACCGGCAATATTACTGCCGCTCATGGATTCGTATATAAGTTCCCAGTTTCTGCCGCCGTCGAGCACCTCGAATACCGAGTCGGGCAGATTGCAGTAATACTTTAGTTTGTCGCGTAGAGAGATGGCACGTTTCATGCCCAATCCCTGCTGTTTCTCGTTTGGCGCCGTGTAGCCCACAAGTTGCACAACTTCGATCTGTGCAAGTGAATCGGCAGTCATCGCTGCTATCAGATTGGCGAGTGTGTCTATCAGAGTGCTGTTCTGCATATAACTGTTCTCCAACAGATAATTTGCAGGGCGGAAGTTTACAGCGTACCGGCTCTCGCTGTAGGGCGGGATGCTGTTTATGGTGAGTGGTTCGTAGTAAGCCATTGGGAGTATGCATCGATGGCGATACGAGATGCGGTCGGCATTGCTCTCAGTGTCGTCGACTCGGTGGCAACTGAGCGGTGAAACGGCAGGCAGGTATATGTATGATGAATCTGTTTCGGTGATGATTCCGTCGTTGTCGGTGAGCGTGTAGGTGGTTATGCTCATGATGCTGTCGCCTACCATCGATTCGGGGATTACCAGCGTACAACGTTGCATCCCCAATCGGCTTGTAACGGGCATATAGCCGTTTGTGCGG
Source organism: Bacteroidaceae bacterium (assembly GCA_017557045.1). GTDB lineage: Bacteria > Bacteroidota > Bacteroidia > Bacteroidales > Bacteroidaceae > HGM04593. Next base: position 797 of record JAFYLO010000127.1, read on the forward strand.
GCGGCCTTTTTACGGAACTTTTTGCCTTGAAAGCAGCGGGTGGTATCCATTATGCAGGTGTCGGCGCAGCAGATGCAGCATTGCATTTCCAGCTGTTTGTCGCCGGGAATGTCGTCAATATAGTAATTGAGCATGATGTTCCAGCTGCTGTCGCTGTGTGTGGCTGTGTAGCCATCGGGGATAATTGTCTGTGCCTTTGCCGTAAGTGTGAAGATTGCGCTTGCAAGCACCGATAAAAAGACTATTCGTTTCATTTTCAATCTGTTTTTTAGGTTAATAATCTGCGGGTTTCTGCCCGTTCTCTTTTTCTCTTTCCAATAAAAACGAAAATGGGCGGAAGTAAGTTCTTGCAGAATGAAGTAAAAAATATGGTACTATGTATTGCAAGGTACTATGTTTTATTGTATATTTGCGCCAAAGTTGTTAATACTATGTACGCCGAGAATGTAAAATCACAAATGAGGAAGGGAATGCTCGAATACAGCATAATGCTTCTTCTGAAAGAGAAACCTTATTATAGCTCAGATATAATAGAGGAATTGGAAGAGTCGAACCTGATAGTTGTCGAAGGCACGCTCTATCCTCTGCTCAGCCGTCTGAAGAAAGAGGGTATGCTCGACTACGAGTGGCAGGAGAGTGCCGTCGGGCCGCCACGCAAATACTACAAACTGACAGAGTCGGGCAGGGAGGCGCTTGCACTGCTCGACGAATATTACAGCCGTCTGGCCGAGAGCATTGCGCAGATAAGAGAAAAAAGTAATCCGTTATAAACAGCATTATGAAAAAGTCGATAGAAATAAATCTTGGTGGCAGAATTTTCAATATAGATGATGACGCCTACGAACTGTTGAATGAATATATAGAGTCGTTGCGTGCCAATTTCAAGGATAACGAAGAGGGCGAAGAGATTGTCGCCGACATTGAGCTGCGCCTTGGCGAACTGTGCGAAGAGCGTATGCATGACGGCCGCGCACGTATCATTGACTATGCAATGGTAGCCGAGTTTACCGAGCGTATGGGACGCCCCGATTCGATAGCGGATGTTGAAGAAAAGCATGCAGATGATAAAGAGACGCCCTCTTCACAGGATACACCCGCGTCCGACGGTCGCGAACCGTGGCGCGATGCAATGCTGCTCGGAAGAAGGCTCTTTCGCGATACGCACAACAGCTTGCTGGGCGGAGTCTTCAGCGGGCTTGCAGCATACAGTGGCATAAACGTGTGGCTGCTGCGCGTGGCAGCCATCCTTCTCACTCTCTTTGTGCTGGAGATTATAGTGCCAATCGTATACCTGATAGCTTGGTTGGCGTTGCCTTACGCAAAAAGTGTAACCGACCGTATGCGTATGCGCGAAATAAAGCCACAGCCCGGAGAGAGTCGCGAGGATGCATGGCGACGCGAATATGAGCGTTCTACGGCAGAGGTTCTCAACAACGCAGGCACCACCGACAATAAAGGTTGCCTTAGCGGTTGCCTGATTTCCCTCGCGCTTTTCATACTGTTGCCGATAATTTTGTTCCTGATACTGTTCGCAAATATTGCAGAGCCGGTGCTGTTCAACCTTTTCAGTATGGCAGGTGTCCCTGATACTGTGTCGGGAGAGTATCTGTTGCCGTTCGGTACTCTGTTCAACACTATGCTTGGTGTGTTGATAATTGTCATTTTGCTCATTGTAGTAATATATTTTGTGATGCGCAGGAATGGGAAAACCGCTACTAAGAGCGGTAAAGTGGCAGGAGTGATTGTCATTCTGTTGATAATCTTTGCAGCAATCTTTGTTTATGTAAAGGTTGACCGCTTTACATCCTCGTTTGGCAGCACAGCGCCTTACCAAAAAATAAGCGGTTCGCAGACGACAATGGAGGAACTTACCGATTTTGTTGAAAAGCTGCGCGGCTTGGCAAAATCTCCCGAATTAAAGGCCTTGAAGGACTATTTCATGTTGGCTGACAACTACATATACAGCAAAAAGTGCACACGCATACTTTGGCACCATATACCCTCAGTTGCAGGTGACTCGGTAGTGCCTTTCGTGAGCGAATGTACCGAACTTGACGACAAGGTAATATGGCAGTTGATGCCCCGCGACGAATGGGTGGAATATATAACCATGCCCGCCTCTGTCTCGCAGATAAAGATAGTGGCACGCACGGTCGGTACTACCGAACTGTACTGCGTGGTAGACACAGCTTCGCAGCAGATGTGGATAGATCTCAGTCGTTGCAGCAATGCCGGGAATGTGCAGGTGGAGACAAATTCCATCCCCGGCTGGCAAGTGGAGATTGTTGGTGGCAGCAAACCGGAAAAATCAACCGAAGGTGATTTTGCACTTTCACTTAAAAGCTATCGCGATGTGAAGATAATCAAAGGTGCTCTGCCTAAACTGACCATATTCGGAACAGTCAATGGTTGCGAGGAGAAAAAAGAGGTGCTGCACACTGTTTATCGTACACGAAAATTTGAAGATTGAAAACCTAAGTAACTGTTTGAATTTTAGGGTGGTTCTATAAATTATTGAAAAATATTTCTATATTTGCGCATATATTTCGGTTCCTAAAAACCTTAAGTTATGAGTAACGAAGAATTGATGCGCGTTGCAATAGAAGCAGCGGTTGAAAATGTGAAAAACGGAGGTGGTCCTTTCGGTGCCGTAATTGCAAAGAAGGGTGAAATAGTATCCGTTGGTGTCAACAGAGTGACAGCGAATAACGACCCCACTGCCCATGCCGAGGTTAGCGCCATACGTGCCGCGTGTGCAGAATTGGGTACATTCGACCTGTCGGGGTGTGAAATCTTCACCTCATGTGAACCTTGCCCCATGTGTCTTGGCGCTATCTATTGGGCGCACCTCGACAAAATCTATTATGGTTGCAGTAAAAAAGATGCAGCCGATGCGGGCTTCGACGACTCGATGATATACGACGAACTTGCCCTGCCTATGGAGGGCCGCATGAAACCTGTAGAGAAACTGCTTTCTGACGAAGCAATGAGTAGTTTCGATGCATGGCGCGAGGCTGAGGATAGGGTAGAGTATTGATGTTGCGGGGTTGCCTTAATACCCATGAAGTTGCCTGTCCCTTCGCGTTTGCAACGCGAAGATTCGAGTATAAGCATCTGTGATGCGCTTAACCTATTGTGAATCTGGTAAAAGAACTATCTTTTGCGGTATCGACAATTGTTTGTTAGGTTGGAGCCAATTGGATGAATTGATCTTGGCGCATTATAAATGCTGATACTCAGAACATCCGCATTGCAAATGCGGATGAACAGGTGGTTGATGATCGCAATGACTTCTTGTCTTTACCACCTCCACATACAAGTCTTTTATATCGACGGTGCCGCTCCAAAGCATGTGCTTTACGGATTGAACCCGTGAAAGCACGTCTTTGTAATGGGCGGTGTTGGAAATATAGGAAACTATAGAGTTAACGGGTATAGGTGGTATTGATAAAATTTATTAATTGCTCTATCTTTTCATCCATTAGTCTAAAAGATTCCTGTTCATCTTTTGGAGTATCGAAGTTAAATACATAGCGTCCTTTTTCATTGTCCCAAACATAGGTGCTTAGTTCTAGTATTGGTGACAGGAAGTCCTTAATTATATTTTCATTCTCCTTTCCTTTTTCTTGTCTTAAGAAAACTTCAATGGCCATTTGTCGATTCTTTGAGCCGCCATTCCACATAGCATCAAAAGCAATTCGACAAGGAGAAAAGTCCATGTAGAAACAAGTATTACTATAAGGATAAAATTCAGGCTTAGTCCAATTTGCATAATTAAATGCTTCTTTTCTGCTGAGATAATATTTATAGGTATGAATGTTGGCATGAGCGCTATTAGCATTCGCACCACTTATCAGATATATTGTGTTCCACCACCATTGGATTTTTTTCTGAACACAGTATTCCAATAGTTCTGGGATATGAACAAATTCGCTATAGTCTGATTCTATTGGATAGGCATTGATGATTCTTTCAAGTGATTCTAGGCCATTATATTCATCAAGAAAAGTCTTCATCAATGGGATGTTTGGTTCGTCCAAGAATAGAGTGTGCCAGTCTTCTGGTTCGTATGCGAAAGACGTATTCGTGTAACCACTGAAAATTCTTGGATAATCGTTCATTCCGAAGGCTAACAATGCACGCCGTACAGTGTCCATTACTTTGTCATTCTTCAATCGCTCATCCGCTAAGAGTGAAGCGAATTTAGAGGCATAGTATTCAAACTTTTCAATATTAAAACTACCTAAATCGTCAGCATTTTCTAATGACCAATGTATAAGCGGTTTAATATTTCCTCTCCAAACTAAAGTCGCTTCTGCTGCGGAAAATGCAAGTTCTATGCGCCTTTGCATTGTCGGGCTATCGGAATATTGTTTGTATATTCTGATTTTAGAAAGCTCATGTTCATCGAATATTTTTGGACTCAGTTCGTCATGTTCAATAACAAAATCATAGAAACTGCTGCTTGATAGAGCGTATTCATGTAGGAACATTAGAAGGTCGTTATGGCTTTTGAGGTACTTCCTCCTTGTTACAATATTGGTGAATATTCGTTTTACTCTCTCTCTGTCGTTGTCATGATGGACAGGCTTTAGCCCTTCTGCTATCAGTGCTTTCAACACACGCAGTTGTCGATATTCTTTTTGGTCTGTCAATAATTGAGACCATTCTTTGTCTGCGAAGGCTAACATCGATTCTATATAGCGATGAATTAACGGCAGGTTAAGGACATCGTTTCTTACAGGGACAGACTCACGACATTCTTTAGTTGTTTCCATTTCGTAAACAATCCTTATGAATGTATTCATCGCTATATCAACAGCACTGATGCTTAGTTCTCCTTTCTTCGCATAGAAAAGTTCTTCCCACTCGTCCCATAATTTCCCATAATCTACGTCTGAGTAAGTCAGATGCTTTGATTTTTGCCATTGGTCAAACAAATGAGGCTTTATTTGTTCAGCATCCGTTAATTTCTGCCCTCGACTATTCATCGTGATATAAAGTTCTTCCCCCTGCGAAGTTTCATCGACATTGAAATACCAAAAACCGACATGATGAAGAACTTTCTGATAAGAAAGATTAGGTAAATCCTTTAATAATGATGACATCTTATCAACAGCGTTAATCATCGATGATATTGTTACGTCATTATCATAATTTGGCATATACCAATTCTGATTGACGATACTTGCCCTTATTGTTTCCCTCGAAGCAAAGAGCCTACGAAGGAAGGTCTCTGTTTGTGGGCGTACATTATAAGAAAAGCGAATTGTGGGAAGTGTGGTTTGAAGATTTTTATCAAATTCTGATGATTTGTCCTCTATCACTGACAGAACATAGAGAAGCAGTATGATTGAAGTAAAGCGTTGTTGTCCATCAATGATATAATTGTCGTTGTCTGTATGCTTATACGAATATAGGAAGCCAACATTATAAACGCTGTCAACTTGAATGTTTTCATCAAGTGATTGGAGAAACGGTTTCATTACCCTTTCAAAATTCACTTTGTCACCCCAGACATAGTCTCGTTGTATTTCAGGGACAAACAAGGTAAATCGTTCCAAGAGTTGCTTTATTGTGTACTGTTCTATCATAATGTCATTTTTAATATAGTATTAATATTATTGGCAATGTTCGAAGCATTATCGTTGATGTTGTTTTGCGTCCATCGCCAGACTTTGTCACTATCTTTAATTTTATGTTCAAACACCATCATTGTGTATGGTCTGATGTAACGTTCGTTATTCATGTATTCGCAGAAGATTCGCTGTATTTTCTCTTGGAATGGGAGGTTGCCATAGCTTTTGTTTACATGTTCATCGAGCAGGGCCATGTTGCCGATAGAATGTTGGCCATATTCGTTCATCTTTTTATTCAGTCTTTCAATGAAGCTATCACTTAATGTATCTTCTGTATAGGCTTGAAGCATTGACAGAAGTGAGTCTCGCATCTTTTTTTCTGCGTCATCTACATTTTCGTTAATGCCATACATATCGCTGATATGCTTTATCCATGCATCCTTGCTCTTTTCTTCTTTACCTTCTTTTGGGTTAGGAGCACAAGAACGTATGTGTTCGAAGTTTTCGTAGTATTTCGTGAAATATGCAGATCGCAAACGAGTCTTCCCAGGCTTCATATCCTTGATTTTTGTTGGTCGGGATTTAAGCTCTTTATCAGATAATTCCTCCTTCCAATAATCACGATACAGACCTGTACAAATCATTATATCCATCAAGACCAGGATGTTATTTATTCCATCAGGGTCTTTTCCATACCATTGTTGTGTGACGTCTTTGATATCCAATTCCAGTTGACCATTAGCATTTGGCAATAATTTCATAATCATATAAAGAATTTTGCCAAGAAAGGCTTGCTTGTCTTTAGATTCTTCCCAAATTTTCCATATCGTTTTGAAGTTGATGGTTATTTGGGATTTGTCTGTTCCTTCCTCATCAAATGGTTCGATTACTCTTTCCTTAAATCGGAAAATAAGATAGCCAATCCAATGATAGAGAAGTGGGTCATTGAACCACTTCTTTAATGTATGGTGCATATGGAGAATGGAATCATACAATTCCCAATGGTCATCGCCAGATTTGCCGTTAAAGTTCCTTCCATTTTCAAAAAATTCTATACCGAATTTTTCATTGCTGCTATGGTAAACTTGATAATACAATTTATACAACAATCCAATTGGATAGATGTCATGATTGAAAGTAACAGTTTTTAGCATATTGTTTGGCAGGAATTGTTCAAAATATCTCTTCTGCTCTGTCTGAACCCACCATAGATTCATCTCGTCGAGTTCAAGGGCTATCCTCATTCTGAACTCATTCACTTTTGCAGAAAGCGAACCATTGTATTTCTCTTTTGCCGAACGCGTTATAAGTACAGCTCTTACCAAATCTGCACCATCAAGATCAACTTTTCCGCTATTGAGTCCGGCAAATATCTCTTCTTCACTCACTGTGACGTTGGTCATATTATTAACAATCAGCTTCAACCTTTCTGTGATTGTACTGACATGCAATTCGTTTTCACTATTATCGAACCATTCCTTAATAGCTCTTGCTACATCAAGGATATACCATTTATCCTTTGATTCAGCTGAATCCGGCTCAATGTCATCATTCCAGACCTCACCAGTGTAGACTTTTGATTTCAGAAATTCACCAGTGGCTTGCCGAACATTATATTTCAGACAATCTGAAGATGAAAAGAAGGTAAGTTCCTCAGGCCTAACTCTACGTAGATAGGATAGTAGAATATACAATGTGGTAAGCCGTTGTTGCCCATCAACAACGTTCCACCTATCTTCCGAATTTAATGGAACAATAGTAATATTCTGAAGACAGTAAAAAGAATTGTTATCTTCATTGCTTCTCTCAAAGTCCTTAAGGTCTTCGAGAAGTTTGAAAATATCGTCTCTTTTCCATTTGTATCCTCTTTGGTATTTGGGGATAGTGTAATGTTTGCTATCAAATAATTCTTTGGTAGTATATAGTAATTTGTCTTTCATCTTTTATAATAACTTTAATGTAATCCAAGCACAAGCTTCTGCATCGGCAAGTGCATGGTGGTGATTCTTTAACTGATAACCACATCGGGCAGCTACCGTATGCAATTGATAATTGGGCAAACCTTTTGGAAATGCTTTTCGTGCCGCTTGGTAGGTGCAATGAAACTCATAGTCAGGATAATCCATCTGATAGCAACGGAAGACGGCTTTCAAACAACTCTCGTCAAACGCTTTGTTGTGGGCTACAAGTGGAAGACCGTCTATCAATGGTTCGATTTGTTTCCATACTTCAGGGAAGACAGGTGCAGATTCCGTGTCATGTCGGGTAATGCCATGCACTTGTGTACACCAATAGTTGTAATAATTAGGTTCGGGCTGAATGAGAGAGTAGAACGAATCTACTAGTTCGCCATCCCTGACAATCACCACCCCTACACTACATACGCTGGTGCGTTCGTTGTTGGCTGTTTCAAAGTCTATCGCGGCAAAATCTCTCATGGTTTCAACTTTTATATTTGTCCCACATCTTTTCTATTATCCTTGCTATCTCTTTACGAAGCCATAACGGTTCAAGCACTTCCATATCTTCACCATTATGTAATATTTCCTGATAGAAATCGAAGGTAGGACGGATTCTCAATTCAAAGATGCTGTATTCATCGGTGGTTTGAATCTCCTGCTGGCTATGATGTAAGGGTAATGAACGTAAATAATTAGCCTGACTTGCTGATACTTTCAGCTTCACTTTATCCACATCGAAATCACTGTCGATGATTACTCCGTAGTATTCCTTAAAAAATTCCGTAGGGTTGAACGAATCGGGCATCTTGAATTGTTCATTCGCAAGCACTTCTAAATGAAGTAGGCGGTCAAGTGAGTAAATCATCACTTTGTTATAATAGGGACTTCGTGCAGCCACATACCACCTTTGCTTGAACAATTTGACACAATAGGGTTCTACCGTAAATGTATTGCTTTCACCACGCCAATAACTTTGGTATGTCATTTTGATAAGCTGACCTTGTTTCATTGCTTCAATAATATCATATAGATATTCTTGTCCTGATGGTATTTCTTCAAGCAATATTCTATCTTTCATGTGTTGGTTATCTATAAGTACATTACTTACAGAAATGGTATTTATTAACCAATTACGAATGTTGCCACCTTTTAATTCATGAGCATTTGCTATGTAATAGTGGTATCCTCCTTTACGTTCGCATTCAATAATAAGCCCAAACATTTCTTCAGCAGCAATGCGCCATTTGTGAAATGTCCTTAGGGCAAGCTCAATACCTTCACTTAAATCGTTAGCAAGCCACTTTTTGTTTATCTCTTCAAAAGTGATTCGCTTAGCTTTATAGATTGTCTCAACTAACCAGACATATTTGTTTAATAGGTTCTTGGCCATAATCTAATTATTATTAATGTATTGCAAAGGTAAGAAAAAAATGTGCAAAAATGGGGCGCAGGATTTAAAAACTTCAAAGTACACGAATGAAATTAGAATAGAGACCAAATTTGCGATTAATTAAATCACTTTAATTTATCCGCATTATATATATGCGGATGAGCAGAGATTATTATATAAGGTAAACAAGCTGGTTGCAGCGAGCAGTATAAGTGCGATTTTCATCATAGTTTGGAATTCTCCCTCCCCAAACGTTTGATGGCAAGATGGTGCCCCTCTCCGGCAGCCAGATTGTACCACTCGAATGCTTTATTTATATCTGGTTCACCTGTCCAGCCCTCTTCGTAGGATTGCCCTATGCGGTAGTGGGCGTATGGGTCGGTTGATTTACGGTAAGCCGCGAGTGCGTCGGCGAGCGACGGCTCTATGCAACCGCATCCCTTGCGGTAGAGATCTCCAAGATTGGTGGGCGCATACAGTGTGTCGCCCGCCCTGTATGCCTCGCCGAACCAATATACAGCCTCGTGTGCATCTATGGCTACTCCTACACCCTCGTGATAAAGGGTGCCTATGTCATTGAGTACAACACCATGCAGTGCGCGACCATATTTATACTCTTTGGCAAGGGCAATCAGATGCTCGACATCCTCGCTCGAGTATGTCTCGTATGTCTCGCTGCCATCAGTCTGCCACGACTTTACACGGCCGATGGGGGTGTGCTGCGGTATGTCGACCTCTACTGTAAGGTCGCTATCCTCTTTATATATAGGTTCGCCGCAGGGCAAAAGGCTGTTCCGCATCATATATTGCAGATAACCGTAAATGCGTGGGGTGGAGGAGTGCAGGTTCACCCCGAATGGGTAAAATTCATCCAGCGAAATGTAGGCGTCGTTCATCAGCGGCAGCGACAGATAGTAACGCGGTGCTACCGACAGTGTGCCTTTCATCATGGCAACCTCCTCTGAGATTGTATCTTCAACCCACTCTTCGCCGAAGTAGTCATAAATGGTGTTCCCGATGTCTGAAATTTCTCCGTCTAAATAGTGTGCCAGCGAATCGGCTATGTATGGGAAAATTCTAAGGTCGTCGTATGCGGCAAGGTTGTCGATGTGCAGTTCGTATGTGTCGATGTTACGTGCAACCATCATGCAGGTGGTGGATATGCCCCTCCTTGCGAAGAGCCAGAATCCATCGCCGTATCCCAAAAGGAACAGTTCGGGTAGGTCGGTATATAGCAGAAAACTGTCTGCATCGAACTCTTTTGCCGATTTTATAATGATAGATGTAGTCAAGGTGTCTGTCGGATTATAATGGTAGTTGTAAGTGTCTAAGTATATATTCGAGATTCTTCTCAAATATACAAACAAACGAGCGAGATAAACAAAGTTTATTTTGTTATTTTGCAGCGCGTGCAGTATATATTCGTGGTTTACCACAAATATACAAAAACTTTTCGTCTGTGCACTGTTGCACCGGTGCAAAATGTGCTATCTGCTACCAAATGGCGACATCTGCAAATTGGGTGTCAAATAAGCAAACAAAAGTTGTTATTTAGATTTTGTCTAAAAAAGAATGGCTATACTATAAACAACGGCTCCAATAGCTTAAAACCCCGATTGCAAGCCTGTAAAGCAATGCTCAAAATGATTTAACTATAAGATATTAACAAAGTTATTAACAATGCAACGTGTTGATATATAAATAAATAAGAAGTTATTATCATTTTACAACCTTTTAAAATTCGGCAATCGCAAAATGCTGATATTTAGCTCTTTGCGCAAGACAAAATTCCCGGCGATATTTTTTCGCTTGCATATTCTGTTTTTCTTTCGGATATTTGCATTGCCGAAAGCAACAAGGCGATTTGCGACATGCTCTTTTTGGCGTGTGGCAACTGCTGAAAATCTCTCTGTTGCTAAACAAACAAAACTTACTGACTGATTTATGAACTCACATTTGAACAGAATATGGGATAATTGCTTGCGCATCATACGTGACAATGTCTCAGCACAGGCTTTCACAACATGGTTTGCCGATATTGTTCCGCTCAGCTTTGATGATAATACAAAGACGCTGAACATACAGGTGAAGAGCCATTTTGTGTGCGAATTTATCGAGGAAAACTATTTGGAGCTGTTGGGAGGCACTCTTCGCAGAGTGTTTGGCGAGGGCGTACGCCTTACTTACACCATTCTTGCCGACAGTACAAATGGCCTTAAGACCAAGATAGAGCCGCAGTCTCAGCCTGTGAAAAAGGAGACTGCCGCAGAGGAGGCTGCCAAGAATGGCTTCAACTCGATGCTTATAGGCAAGTACACATTCGACAACTATATGGAAGGAAGCAGTAACAAGCTCTCCCGTACAGCAGCCGAAAGTGTGGCTGTATTGCCCGGTAGAACTTTCAACCCTCTCTTCATTCATGGTGCATCGGGTGTGGGTAAGACACACCTTGTGAATGCTATCGGTTCGAGAATCAAGCAGCTTCATCCTGAAATGAGAGTTTTGTATATTTCGGCGCATCTTTTTCAGGTACAATACACCGATTCTATCCTGCATAAGAACTTCAACGACTTTATGCGCTTCTATCAGAGTATAGATATACTTATTATAGATGACATACAGGAGATTGCAGGTATGCCCGGTACGCAGAATGCCTTCTTCCATATATTCAACCACCTGCACCTCAATGGTAAACAGTTGATTATGACCTCTGACCGTTCGCCCGCTGACCTCAAAGGCATGGAGGAGAGACTTATCACCCGTTTCAAATGGGGCCTGTGTGCTGAGATTGAAAGACCCGACCTCGAACTGCGCAAGAGCATTCTTCGCAGCAAGGTGCGTCGCGACGGATTGGTCTTCCCCGAAGAGGTTATAACCTATATCGCGGAAAATGTCAATGCCTGTGTGCGCGACCTTGAAGGTGCAGTTGCATCTCTGATGGTTAACTCGACTGTCTACAACTGCGATGTTGACTTGGCGCTTGCCCGCAAGGTATTGGGTGGCAGTGTCGAGAGCCGCAAGGAACCCATTTCGATAGAGAGAATTGTGAAGACAGTTGCCGATTATTACAATGTAGAGCCCGTGGCGGTGGAATCAAAGTCGCGCAAGAGAGAGATTGTGCTTGTAAGACAGACTTCAATGTTCTTGGCTAAGAAATACCTCGATCTTTCAACTTCCAAAATCGGTCTCCGTATCGGTCGCCGTAACCACGCGACAGTGTTGCATGCCTGCAAGACAGTGCACAATCTGCTTGAGACCAACAAGCAGTTCCGCAGCGAGCTGAGCGAGATTGAAGCATTGCTCCAGAAAACTGCATAAAATTTTATTTAATATAATGTATAAAGTGCGACCTTTTCGGTCGCATTTTTTTATTTCCGGTTTTCTGAAAAGAAAATTGCGTGTGTTATTTGCTTGTCGTTTTTTGAAATTGATGACGCGTTGCGGGTGCTCTACGATTTCCTTCTCGGGTAATCGGATTTTCTGTTTTTTGATGAGAAAATTTCTTTTTGGAAAACTATTTGTGCTTGGCTTTTTCGTAATTTATTGATTTATAATGTTGGTTGTTCGAAAATTGGAAAACTTTCCGCCTGTTGATAACTTAAAGTTAAAAAGTTTGGTGTTTATAAAAATGAGTTATAACTTTGCGGAGTAATTAATCAGTCAGTGAAGAGAAACTGTTTTTATTTTTAAGAAAACTTCATCGGCAGAATTTTTCGCTCAAATAAAAATTTAAGCAGTTTCTTTTTCTTTGAGAATTTTAAAACAGATAACAAATAATCAGAAGCTGTTTGAATTTTATTTCGGAGTTATTTGAGAACTGTTTTTGAGTAGATTTTCTTTGTTGTTTTGCAGGAAATAGCGGGCTATTTCCAAAAGACAACAATGAAAAGATGCCAAAAACAGACTCAAAGAAACCGAAAGAGACGCGCGAATATAGAAATATTTTCTAATAAAATTAAAACAGCTTCTCATAAACCGCAAAAAAGTAGAGCAGTGGAAAAGCAATCGTACACCTACGATGAGGCACTTAAAGCCTCGCTTGAGTATTTCGACGGAGACGAGCTTGCAGCACGTGTCTGGGTGAACAAATACGCAATGAAAGACTCGTTCGGCGTGATATATGAAAAGTCGCCCGAACAGATGCATTGGCGTATAGCAAACGAAATTGCGCGCATAGAATCAAAATATGAGAATCCTATGTCGGCGCAGGAGATATTCGATCTGTTGGATCACTTCAAATACATCATTCCTCAGGGCAGTCCCATGACAGGAATCGGCAACGACTACCAGGTAGCATCGTTGTCAAACTGCTTTGTGATAGGTATTGATGGCGAGGCAGATTCATACGGCGCAATTATCCGCATCGACGAGGAGCAGGTGCAGCTTATGAAGCGTCGCGGCGGAGTGGGACACGATCTCTCCCACATTCGTCCCAAAGGTACTCCCGTCAAGAACTCGGCACTGACCTCTACCGGTATTGTCCCCTTCATGGAGCGTTACTCGAACTCCACACGCGAAGTGGCGCAGGATGGTCGTCGCGGAGCGCTCATGCTCAGTGTCTCCATCAAGCACCCCGATGCCGAGGCGTTCATTGACGCCAAGATGACCGAGGGTAAGGTTACCGGTGCAAACGTGTCGGTTAAGGTTGACGACGACTTCATGCGTGCCGTAACCGAGTCTACACCTTATATACAACAATACCCCATCGCTTCGGACAACCCCACTCACAGCAAGGAGATAAACGCGGGCAAACTGTGGGAGAAAATTATCCACAACGCATGGAAATCTGCCGAACCCGGCGTGCTCTTCTGGGATACAATCATACGCGAGTCAATCCCCGATTGTTATGCCGACCTCGGTTTCCGCACCGTATCTACAAATCCCTGTGGTGAAATACCCCTCTGCCCCTACGATTCATGCCGTCTGCTCGCCCTCAATCTCTTCTCTTATGTAGAGAATCCTTTCACACCCGAAGCGACATTCAAATTCGACCTCTTGAAGGAGCACGTTGCAAAGGCGCAGCGAATAATGGACGATATTATCGACCTCGAACTTGAAAAAATCGAAGCGATACAGGCTAAGATAGCAAGCGACCCCGAAGGCGACGAAGTAAAATCAGCCGAAAAGCACCTTTGGGAAAAGATATACAACAAGAGCAGTCTCGGTCGTCGTACCGGAGTGGGAATCACAGCCGAGGGAGATATGCTTGCAGCAATGGGATTGCGTTATGGCACAGACGAGGCAACCGACTTCTCCGAGGAGGTACACAAGACTGTAGCCATAGGTGCATACGGTTCGTCTGTTGTTCTTGCAAAGGAGCGCGGTGCATTCGAAATATACGACAGCAAGCGAGAAGAGAAGAATCCTTTCATCAACAGATTGCGCGAGGCATCACCCGAACTCTACGAGGATATGCTCAAGTATGGCCGTCGCAACATCGCATGTCTCACCATTGCCCCCACAGGTACAGTGAGCATCATGACACAGACCACCTCAGGTATTGAACCTGTATTCATGCCCGTATACAAACGCCGTCGTAAGGTCAACCCCAATGATGCTGATGTGCATATCGACTTCACCGACGAGAATGGCGACTCATTCGAGGAGTACATCGTTTACCACCACAAGTTCGTGGAGTGGATGAAGAAGAACAACATCGACGCCACCAAGCGCTATTCACAGGTGGAGCTCGAAAATATCGTATCGCGCTCGCCCTACGCAAAGGCAACTTCAAACGACATCGATTGGGTGGCAAAGGTGAAGATGCAGGGACGTATACAGAAGTGGGTGGACCACTCTATAAGTGTAACCATCAACCTCCCCAACAATGTGGACGAGAAACTTGTGAACGAACTCTACATCACAGCATGGAAGTGTGGCTGCAAGGGCTGTACCGTATACCGCGACGGTTCGCGTGCCGGTGTGCTTGTTTCGACTGACAGCAACTCCAAGAAGGACGAAAAGAACGAGGAAATGAAACCTACAATCACCGAAGTGCGTCCCAGAGTGCTCGAAGCAGATGTCGTACGCTTCCAGAACAACAAGGAGAAGTGGGTGGCATTCATCGGTCTTCTCAACGGATACCCCTATGAGATATTCACCGGTCAGCAGGACGACGAGGATGGTATTCCCTTGCCCAAGAACGTAACCCACGGAGTTATAATCAAGCATGTGGACGAGAACGGCAACAAACGATACGACTTCCAGTTCGAGAACAAGATAGGTTACAAGACCACAATCGAGGGACTCTCCGAGCGTTTCAACCCCGAATTCTGGAATTATGCCAAACTTATTTCAGGTGTGTTGCGCTACAAGATGCCTATCGAACTTGTAATAAAGCTCGTCTCTTCTCTTCAGCTCGATTCGCAGAGTATCAACACATGGAAGAATGGAGTGGAACGCGCCCTTAAACGCTACATACAGGACGGAACTGTTGCCGGAGAGAAATGTCCTAAGTGCAAGAATCAGTTGATATTTGAAGAGGGATGCCTGCACTGTCCTCAGTGTGGATACTCCAAATGTGGATAAGAAACTTTAGCAGTAGACACTACATAATTCGTGAAAGTTGAGATAAATGCCTCTGTGCTCATATCTCAACTTTTACACTTTGTAAAAAAGCTTCTAAATAATCTGTATATGGAAATAAAAGAATACCGTATAATCCTGCGCGACATACATCTGTATGCCTATCATGGAGTGCTTCCGCAGGAGAATAAAGTAGGCGCATGGTACACAATAGATCTTTCTGCTGTGGTAGATGATACCCGCAGCATCGCCGATGACGATGTCAACAGCACTGTGAACTATGCTGATATTTATGAAGTAGTGTGTGACGAAATGAAGATTCCCTCGAAATTGCTCGAAAATGTGTGCGGGCGTATATTGTCTGCCCTTTTTGCCCGCTTCGAGTCAATCAAAGAGGCTGAAATTACATTGGCTAAGGATACCCCGCCGATGGGTGGCGACCGTCTCAGCAGTGCCGTGAGCGTTAAGGCAACGAGGTAACCTTGAGTGTAAAATGGAAGATATACTGCACTCGCTGTGAAATAACAAAGTAAACTTTGTTTATCTCGCTCGTTTGTTAGTATCTTTGAGATAAATCTCGAAGATATACTTCACTCGCTGTGAAATAACAAAGTAAACTTTGTTTATCTCGCTCGTTTGTTAGTATCTTTGAGGTAAATCTCTAAGATATACTGCACTCGCTGTGAAAAACATTGAAGTAAACTTCATGTTTTTGGCTTCGCCGAAGTTCTATTTCACTCGTTGTAAATAAAAGTAAACTTTTATTCACTCGCTTATACGAACTTTCGCTCGTTTGTTCGTATCTTTGAGGTAAACCTCGAAGATATACTGCACTCGCTGTGAAAAACATTGAAGTAAACTTCATGTTTCTCGCTCGTTTGTTAGTATCTTTGTTCCCAAAAAAGTAACCAATGAAAATATTAGTAACAGGGGCAAGCGGATTCATCGGTAGTTTTATTGTCGAAGAGGGCTTGTCGCGCGGATACGAAGTGTGGGCGGGAGTGCGCGGAAGCAGCAGCCGCAAATACCTTCAGGATAAGCGCATAAATTTTATAAACCTCAATTTCGAAGATAGCGATAAACTGCGCGAACAACTCTCGGCGTTTGCTGCAGAGAATGGCAGATGGGACTATGTAGTGCATGCGGCGGGGGTAACAAAATGCTTGAACCCCGATGATTTTATGCGCATCAATTGTGGTGGAACAAAAAATTTTATCGACACACTGCATGCCTGCAATATTTTGCCCGAAAGATTCATATATCTTAGCTCTCTCAGTATCTTCGGCCCGGTGAGAGAACAGCAACCCTATGAGCCTATACTCGACAGCGACACACCATGCCCCAATACCGCATACGGCAAAAGCAAACTTGCGGCAGAAGAGTATATAAAATCGTGCGATTGGTTGCAATATGTCATATTCCGTCCGACGGGAGTGTATGGCCCGCGCGAGCGCGACTATTTCAAGATGGCGCAGAGTATCAACAGTCACGTCGATTTTTCGGTAGGTTACAAGCCGCAGATCATAACATTCATATATGTAGCGGATCTTGTGAAGGCTATATATGCGGCAATCGACAAGGGTGTTTCCGGTCGTTGCTATTTTGTGAGCGAGCCACGCGGGTACGACAGCCGCAGTTTCAGCGATTATATTCAGAAAGAGCTTGGCAAGAAATTTGTACTGCGCATAAAGGCTCCCTTGTGGCTGCTGAAGGTGATATCCGTCTGTGCCGAAAATATTTCACGTCTTACCAAAAAACCAAGCACGCTCAACAGCGACAAATACAATATAATGAAGCAGAGAAACTGGCTCTGCGACACAACACCGATAGAAAAGGAATTGGATTTCACCATCGACTACCCCTTGCAGAAGGGTACCGAGGAGATTATTAAATGGTATAAGAAAGAGAAATGGCTATAAGTTTTTTGCAAAAGTTTTTCGCAAAGGAGGAGAAGCAATACAAACTCCTTGCGGTAGAGAAGGTCAATCTGCTCTATAATCTGTTGACCACATTGTTTATAATTGTGCTCTTCGGCGACCTCAACAACCCGCAGAAGATGTTGACCGACAGATTCTTCATTCTGTTGCTGACATTCGTTCCCATATACATATACACCCGTTTCCCCTCAAAGGCGACAAGGTTTCTGAGGATAGTGGGGCAAATGTCGCTGCTCTCATATTGGTATCCCGATACGTTCGAGTTTAATCGCATCTTCACCAACCTCGACCATCTGTTTGCGCAGCTCGACCTTACACTCTTCGGATGTCAGCCGGCGCTGGTGTTCGACCAAATTTTCAGCAGTTTCTGGATAAGGGAGGCGTTCAATCTCGGATATTTTGCCTACTACCCGATGATAGCAACCATAGTGTTCTACTACTTCTTCGCCCGTAACAAGGAGGTTGAGCGTTGCACATTCATACTTGTGGCATCATTCTATATATTCTATATAATATATATGTTCCTGCCCGTTGCAGGCCCGCAATTCTACTTCCCGGTGATTGATGCTTCGCTGGTGGCGGCAGGGCCTTATCCCGAGATAGGCAACTACTTCAATCTGCACCCCGAAATTTCCATAGCCCAAGAGGGTGAGGGTGGTCTTTTCACCCGCCTTGTGGGAATGGCGCAGGCGTCGGGCGAAAGACCTACGGCTGCTTTCCCAAGCTCGCACATAGGAATTTCCACTGTGATAATGTTGCTCGCCATACGCGCAAAAAGAGGACTCGCGCTTGCGCTTGCCCCCTTCTATCTGCTTCTCTGCTGTGCAACCGTTTACATAAAGGCGCACTATCTGGTGGATGCCTTTGCCGGAGTTGTTACAGGAGTTTTGTTCTACTGCCTTACAGCATGGATTTTCGACCGTTACATGGCTGAGAAAAACTCCGTTAGCTGTTGAGCAATCCTCTGACCGGAGCATCCAGTATGCTGCGCTCATCCGTCTCTTCGTTTATCACGCACCACAGATGGTTGAGTGTGGCATTTGAGTGTATCTCTTTGAGTGTTTCAATCACATCGCTGTTGCGGCCTGCAGTGTCAAGCTCGTCGAGAATCTGACCTATGGTTCTTCCGCAGAAGCGCTTGCGCATATATAGAGTGTCGTTTCTGTCGCCGAAGAGCACTCGTTTGGCTTTCAGGTGTTTGATGATTTCCAATGTGAGGTGTGACGGCAGCTGATACTCCCTCTCGGCGTTCTCGGCGATGGCGGCGGCGGTGAAGCGGCTCGAAAATGGATGCAACGACTCTATGCGCTCTATTATCAGTATGCACAGGAATTTGTGATACAGATGGTTGACAGCCTTATACTCATTTTCGCGCTCCTGCTCATCGGCTTTTTGCAGAAAATAGTTCCACTTTGAACCGGCCAGGCATACGGTCCATGTAAAATATATGAGCAACAGGAAAATCATCAGACTCGCCAGCTTGCCATAAATGTCACCGTAGTTGAACATTGAAATTATGTAGTAGCTGAAATACTGCATCAGAGCAAAGATGGAGCCGCAGACGCCTGCCGAAATTGCGGCATATCTGGTCTTTACCTTAGCTTTGGGAATATACTTGTATGCAGCGAAAAGTATAAGCACATACGATGCCACCGAGACGATAAGGATGTTTATCTCCTCCACTATGGTGCCGTTGAAGATGGTAGAAACGCTGAACCACAGCACAAGGGCAAGTACCACCACAAACGGCATCACAAGCACAATGGCAAAGGTCTTCAACAACTTCTTGAAACTGCGCCCGCTCTCGTTCCACAGCATATTGAATGTGGAATCTATGGTGCTGAATATCGAAAATACCGAGTAGAGCAACAGCAACAATCCGATACCCACACCCAACCACATTGTAACCTTGGTGTTGTTCAGATAGCTGTTCGCATACATCAGCAGGCTCTCCGAAATAACCTCCTGTCCCTTGAAGATGCGTTTGATGAGCTGTTCGAAAAGCTCGTCATATCCCAATCCTTTGGCTATCGCAATCATAAGCGACATTATGGGCACAATGGCAAAAAGGGTATGATATGTGAGCGCAGCCGATGATAGTTGCAGTCGGCTGAAGCTCTCCACCAACTTTATTATAGACCACGTGAAGCGATATTCGCTCATATTGCGATTACTCCTTTTGATAAACCGGTGTATGTCGTTGTATAATTTGCTAATCCAATCCATAATCATGTAAAACTATAAGTGATAAGTGCAAATGTAATATAAATTTCCCATTAAATCCAAAATCCTCCATCAATTCGAAAATTTGTCAAAAAAAGGTTAATTGTTTATTTGGGCTAACAAAAATATTATATATTTGTACTCTTATATACACACAACACACACAATCAACACACGAAACAATTTATGAGAAAGACATTATGCCTTTCCCGACTGCCGGGAATGATTTTTTTGCTATTCCTGCTAACCATGTTGCTACCCGGTTGCGACAATACATCGTCGCTTGGACTGACCGGAAGCAGTTACACAATCCAGCCCGCCGACTCCGACAACGAAGTTGATGAGAAATGGGCTCAGTACCTCTGCTCCCATATGCAGAGAAGAGGCGGCGAAAATGCCCGTGTAAAATACGGAAAGTCCGCAGGCAACAGCATGAACGTTGAGGTTCATGTCGATGCGGAACTCCCCGGAGACTTCAAAGTTGAGAATAAATCCGAAAATTGCATAACCTTGACTGCAAAGGACGAAAAGACAATCGTGTGGCTGATGTATCAGTTTATGCGTAAGGCAGGAGATGCGGACAGCACTTTCAGTGTGTCCGACCTTCCAATGTCGCTGCTGAGTTTCAACGACACAGTCGGTACTTTTCCATTCAGATATCGCGACATATTTCTCCCCACTAATCTCGACCCGGATATGTCGGGAATACTTTGCACCCACAATATCGATCACGACTGGGGAATTTGGGGACATAATCTTCACAAAGTGCTTCCTGAGGATGCCACAGAAAAGGTCTATGCCCTCTCTGATGGCCGTAGGGTTAAGGAGCAGTATTGCTTCTCCTCCGACGAACTCTACAACCACATTGTAAATCACATAACTGATAAACATGGTTCCGACCATTGCCACCACAACTTTGCAATAATCCCCAACGACAATGATATTGTCTGCCTCTGTCCCGAATGTGTAAAGGCGGGTAATGAACAGGGTACGGCAACCCCGGCCGTAACGAAATTGTTGCGTCGCCTTTCCGAAAAATTCCCTACCCACAAATTCTTTACTCTCGCCTATCGCACCACCCGCAAGGTGTGCAAGGAGCCTCTCCCCGACAATTGCGGAGTGCTTGTCAGTGCAATACATTGGCCTCTCGGCACAAAGATAGACGACAAGGCTGCCACCAAATTCCGTAAAAAAATAACCGATTGGCAGCAAATGACCGACAATGTATATATATGGGATTATATAAATAATTTCGACGACTATCTTACTCCCTTCCCGATACTCCGTACAATGAAATACCGTTTGCAGACATATTGCGACCTGGGAGTGAACGGCGTGTTCCTCAACGGTAGCGGATACGACTACTCCACATTCGAATATCTGCACACCTGCATCCTGTCGGCGCTTATGCTGAATCCTCACATGCCGCTCAAGCAGTTGGTTGACGACCACTTCAAGCGTCGTTTCCCGGTAGCGGGAGACATTTGCAAGGAGTACTACCGCGAATTGATGAACTCATTCGAAGAATCCGGCAAGATAATGACATGGTACAGCGGAATTGAAGATACCGAAGAGGAGTTTCTCGACCGTGAGCGTTTCATCGTATTCTATAAAAAGCTCTCCGAAATTGTAAAATACACACACGATGAGGAGGAATTCCGTCTGCGCCGTCTGATAACAGCGCTTACGTTTACCCGCCTGGAGATTGCACGCCATGCCGGATTCATCGACAGCATAGGATATGCTCAACTGGACGGAAATACCATAAAACCCGAAAACAAGATTATAAACTACCTACATCGTCTTGCTGACAACCACAAACTGCTTGGCTTCAATACATATACGGAGACAGGCGAGAGTCTGGACGAATATATCCGCAACTGGAAGAAACTGGTGCTTGTCCCCGAACATTACAACAGCCTGCTCTTTGGCAAAGAACTGCTCATACGCAACAATGGCAAGAGCGAGAAGAGCGACAAACTTACCGACGGACAGCCCGGCCTCCCCGACAGCTACCACTCAGGATGGCTGTTGTTGCACCCCTCGGAGACACAGATTACAATCCCCGGCAATCTTATGGACAAGGCGTCTGCAATACGCTTCAATTTCCTGCAGATGCCGCGCCACCGCATCTCAGTACCCTCTAAAGTGGAGATTTGGCAAGGCGGAAAGAGGCTGAGGATAGTAGAACCGCGCCCCAATTCCACAAAGAATAACGTGGGAATTGCATTCTGCGACATCAAGATAGGTGTGGAGAACGACAATGATGTGATACTGAAGATATTCCCGTCAACTTCCGGACACAATATAGCTATCGACGAAATCTATCTTTCGCCCAAACAGAAATAGTGTTTTCCCATGATAAAAAAGGATAATAACGAAGAGATTTTCCCCGTTGTCGACGAAAACGGAACAACTGTGGGCAAAGCTACAAGAGGGGAGTGTCATAGTGGCAGTAAATTGTTGCATCCGGTTGTTCATCTCCATCTGTTCGACTCCTCTGGCAGAATCTATCTGCAACAGCGTCCTCTGTGGAAAGATATTCAGCCGGGCAAATGGGATACCGCGGTAGGCGGACACATCGATTATGGCGAGACTGTAGAAGCCGCATTGCGCCGCGAGACGCAAGAGGAACTTGGTCTTACAGATCTGTCGGTCGAATTTCTATTGAAGTATGTATTTGAGAGTGAGCGCGAACGTGAACTTGTCCATGTCTTCCGTGCTACATACGATGGCGATGTCCGCCCAAGCGACGAACTTGACGGCGGGCGTTTCTGGTCGCTCGACGAATTGCGCGAGGCATTCGGCAAGGGTGTGCTTACCCCTAATTTCGAACAGGAGTATCTTAAAATATCGAGTCTGCTTTAAACACATTATCATATAACACAGCGGCTGCATCACGTACAGATGATGCAGCCGCTGTGTTAATATAGTTCGTTATCAATGATTCTCGTTGAAGAGTTTCAGACGCTCCTCAAGCAGCGCGTAGTGGTGGGGCTTGATGTTCGACGAACAAGCTCTGATACCCTTTTTGGTACTGCCGGTGGTTGACAGGTCGATGCCGCTTACACCATAATAGAGCAGCTCCTGCAAAAGCTCTGCACCGTCCATGTCCTTGTAGCCAATGGTGAAGAAGAAACCGTCGCTCACAGGCTCGTCGTTGTCCTTGTCATACACAATGTGGAAGCCTGTGCGTGTGAGGATATCCTTGATTTTCGCAGTGCGGTCGGCATACTCCTTGACATCGGCAACGAAGTTGTACTCTCCGTCGCAAGCAGCCTTGAGCATGGCAGCCATCGCATATTGCGCCGAGTGTGAAACACCCGACGAGAATGTGTAAAGGAATATGTATGCGTATGCCGCACCGAAGCGCGCAATGCCGTATCTCTCCTTCAGGCTGTCGTAGTGGCGCTCGTAGAGCTTGTCCGATATACATGCCATTGCAATGCGCTGTCCTGCGTAGCTGAATATCTTCGAAGCACTCATCATTATCACATAATTGTCTGTGTATTTCGAAACAGTCAACTGGTAAGGAGGTTCGAAAGGCTTGCTCATGTCGCGGCGGAAGTCCATTGTCATGTATGCCATGTCCTCTATTACCACAACATCATATTTTGTTGCAAGGCGGCCTATAATTTCAAGCTCCTGCTCGTTCAGACACATCCATGTGGGGTTGTTGGGGCTCGAATAAATTACAGCGCAGATGTTGCCCTGTGCAAAATAGCTCTCTAATTTTGCTTCGAGTTTTTCGCATCTGTAGTCCGAAAGGTCGAACGAAGCAATTTTCAATCCGATAACCTCGGCCTGCATCTTCTGTACAGAGAATCCGGGATCGATATAAAGTATAGTGTCCTTCTTCGCATCAAGCTGTGAAGCGAGCATCATCGAAGCGAATGTACCCTGCATAGAACCTACTGTGGGTATACAGCTTGACGGTGCAATATCCACGTTTACAAAAGCCTTCATGAAGCGCGATGCCTGCTCCTTTACTTCGGGAATACCGTCGATGATAGGGTAAACCGATGCCACTCCGCGCTTCAGAGCCTCACATTCTGCTGCAACGCCCACTGCCGAAGGAGGGAGTCCGGGTACACCCATTTCGAAGTGAATATACTCAGTGCCTGTGCGCTTTTCTGCTTCGCGCACAACTGCGCCAATCTGTCTGATTGATGCTCTTTTAACATCCGGAATTTCCAATTCCTGCATTATGCCATCGATTATTGACGGCTCTATAACTGTTTTCATATATTAATCCTCCATTAGTTTGCGGTAACGTACCTTGCGGGGCTCTTCTACACCGAGGCGGCGCATCTTGTTCTCCTCGTAGTCCGAATATGAACCTTCGAAGAAGAATACTTCGCCGTTGCCCTCAAAGGCGAGAATGTGTGTACATATACGGTCGAGGAACCAGCGGTCGTGGCTGATTACCACGGCACATCCTGCGAAATTCTCAAGACCTTCCTCAAGCGCACGCAGTGTGTTTACGTCGATGTCGTTGGTGGGTTCGTCGAGCAGGAGCACGTTGCCACCCTCTTTCAACGCCATTGCAAGGTGCAGACGGTTGCGTTCACCACCTGAGAGTACACCGCACTTCTTCTCCTGATCGGCGCCTGAGAAGTTGAAACGTGAGAGGTAGGCGCGGAAGTTTATTTCGCGACCTCCGAGACGCATGGTCTCGTTGCCCTGACTCATTACTTCGTACACCGATTTTTCGGGGAGAATATCCTTGTGTGTCTGGTCTACGTATGCCAATTTTACAGTGTCGCCCACCTCGAATGTACCGCCATCGGCGGTCTCCAGTCCCATGATGAGACGGAAAAGAGTGGTCTTACCTGCACCGTTGGGGCCAATCACACCCACAATGCCGTTGGGGGGCAAGTTGAAGTTGAGGTCGCCGAAGAGTGTCTTCTCGCCATAAGCCTTAGCCACATTGTTGGCAATGATAACCTTGTTACCCAGGCGGGGACCGTTGGGGATAAAAATTTCGAGTTTCTCTTCGTGCTCTTTCTGGTCCTCATTGAGCAAGCGTTCGTATGAATTAAGACGGGCTTTACCTTTTGCCTGACGGGCTTTGGGCGACATTCTCACCCATTCGAGCTCGCGCTCAAGAGTCTTGCGGCGTTTGCTTGCCACCTTCTCCTCCTGCTCCATGCGCTTGGTCTTCTGGTCGAGCCATGATGAGTAGTTGCCCTTCCAGGGAATTCCTTCGCCGCGGTCAAGTTCGAGAATCCAGCCGGCAACGTCGTCAAGGAAGTAGCGGTCGTGGGTTACGGCAATAACTGTTCCCTCATACTGGTTGAGGTGCTGTTCGAGCCAGTCGATGCTCTCGGCGTCAAGGTGGTTGGTAGGCTCGTCGAGCAGAAGTACATCGGGTTTCTGCAACAGCAGGCGGCAGAGTGCCACGCGGCGACGCTCGCCACCAGAGAGGTGGTCAACAAGCTGGTCGGCGGGAGGGCAGCGGAGAGCGTCCATGGCTCTTTCGAGCTTGCTGTCGAGGTTCCATGCGTCCGAAGCATCGAGTACGTCCTGCAATTCAGCCTGACGGGCGAAGAGACCGTTCATCTTCTCCTCATCCTCGTAGTATTCGGGGAGACCGAACTTGTTGTTTATCTCCTCATATTCGGCAAGTGCGTCTACTACAGATTGCACACCCTCCATCACACACTCCTTGACGGTCTTTCCGTCCTGAAGCTGAGGATCCTGAGGCAGATAGCCCACAGAATAGCCGGGTGACCACACAACCTCGCCCTGGAAGTCGTTGTCGAGGCCTGCGATAATCTTCATAAGTGTAGACTTACCTGAGCCGTTGAGACCTATGATACCAATCTTGGCGCCGTAGAAGAAGGAGAGGTAAATATCCTTCAGCACCTGTTTGTTATTCTGACGGATGGTCTTGTTGAGTCCGACCATCGAAAAGATGATTTTTTTATCGTCGGGATTAGCCATATTGTATATAATATCGGTTAATATTTGAAATCTCCTGCGAAGATACAAAGAACTTGCGTAAAATTGGCAGTTTTTGGGGAAATAATGAAAAAAAGAAAGGGACTCAACATTGAGTCCCTTCTTTCAGTGATTCGCCTGGGGCTCGAACCCAGGACCCCATCCTTAAAAGGGATGTGCTCTACCTGCTGAGCTAGCGAATCGACCTTATTGCCGTTTAGCGAGTGCAAAGGTATACATAATTTTTGAACCTACAAACTTTTTTGCCGTAAATTTTGAAAAATTTTTATTTTTCTTCGATTTTAGCCCCATTTTCAGCCTTTATTTGTGGATTTTCGGGCTCCTCCTCTGTCTGTTCCTGATGGAAACGCTTGATGTAACCGAGCAGCAGGGTGGTGAGTGGCAGGGCCATTATCATTCCCACAATGCCCAACAGTTTGCCCCAGATGGCAAGCGACAGAAGTATTGTTGCCGGGTGCAGCTTCATGCGTTTGCCCATAATGTGAGGCACGAGTATAAAATCCTGTATGGCCTGAACGATGAGCACCACGGCCAGCGCCGAAGCCATTATTACCCAAAAGTTCTCGCCGTTGTTGGCTGCACCAATCAGTGCGAGCAGTGTCATCGGGACGAGCGAAACAAGTTGCAGATAGGGCACAAGGTTGAGCACACCTATGAAGAGTCCGAATGCTATAGCCATCGGGAAATCTATAATAAGTAATCCAATGGAAATCATCACGCCTACAAGCAATGCAATCAGGGCCTGTCCTCGGAAGTATTGGTTCATGCCCTCTGTCAGGTCGTTCATAAGTGTGTTGGCTCTGTTTCGCCATCTGACGGGAATCAATGTCTGCCACTCTTCGGAGAGACGCTCGTAGTCGAGCAGTATAAAGAACAGGTACATAATGGTGATGCATGATGCAAAAATCTTCATCACCACATTTATTGTGCCAATGGCTAAAAACCATGTACGCTCTGCGAAAGACTTGAATATATCCTGCACACCTGAACTCTGCAATATGTTGGCAATGCCGTTCTCCTCGGCAAATTCGCGTATCAGGTTGTTGGCAAAGTCGGGGATCGACGGCACGTTTATCTGGTTGTTTATAAACCCTATGGCAACATCTTTGAACTGTATGATCTCCGTTGTCAATGATGGCAGTGCCAGCATGATGAATCCCGTGGCAATGGCTACAATGAACAGCAGTACAGCCACAATTGAGATAATCCTGAACCTGAACTTCAGGCGGTACTGCACAAATGTAACAATAGGGTAGATGAGGTATGCCAGCAGCCACGCAATGAGAAATGGCAACAACACCCCGCTCAAACACTTGAGCACAAAATATGAAATTCCCGCAAAAATCAATATCAGAATGATTCGCAGGAAATAACCGATGCTAACCTCTTTTATCTTATACATATCCGTAGTCGTATATTGTAGTCATACTGCAAATGTAACTAATGTTAAAATAGTTTGTTGCCGATAATATGTTAAAATTTACAATAGAATAGCAGTAATACGCACTTTTATACTTAAATTTGTAGTACAAATAAAACGAAGATAGGCTGCACTCGTTGCAAAATATTGAAGCGAGCTTCATATCTCACTCGTTTGCACTATCTTTGTGTCGTTAACAAATATAAAAGATATTATGGGCATACTATATGTGGTACCGACCCCTGTCGGCAATCTTGAAGACATCACCATGCGTGCACTGCGCATCCTGCGCGAGGCAGACTTTATATTGGCCGAGGATACCCGCACGACGGGCAACCTGCTGAAACACTACGAAATACACGCTCCGATGTACTCCCATCACAAGTTCAACGAACATCAGACTGTGGGGCACACCGTGGAACGCATAATAGCCAGCGGCACACACGTTGCACTCGTCTCCGATGCCGGCACCCCCTCGATATCCGACCCGGGCTTTCTGCTTGTGCGCGAGGCTGTGAGAGCAGGAGTAGAGGTCATCTGTCTTCCAGGAGCAACAGCATTCGTGCCCGCTCTTGTAAGCTCGTCGCTCCCCTCGGAACGCTTTGTTTTCGAAGGCTTTCTGCCGCAAAAGAAGGGCAGGCAGACAAGACTCAAACAGTTGCAGGAGGAACCGCGCACAATGATATTCTACGAATCGCCCTATCGCGTGGTGAAAACCCTGACACAATTCGCCGAATACTTCGGCGCCGAACGTCCCGCCGCCGCAGTACGCGAAATATCCAAGCTGCACGAAGAGTGTGTGCGCGGCACTTTGGCCGAACTTATCGCCCACTTTACAAAAACCGAGCCGCGAGGAGAATTTGTCCTGCTTGTCGGAGGCACCGACTGCCAACCATTTACAAATACAACAAACGAATAAATAAAGAGATTATGAAAAAGATTACACTGTTGCTTATCGCATTTGCAACAATACTTGCGGGTTGTACAAACAGTTCGACAACCAATCGCCTCACAAGTGAAAATGACTCCCTCAGAAACGTGATTGCCGAAAGAGACGCCGCGCTCGAAGAGGTAGTAAACACAATAAACGCAGTCGAGGAAGGCTTCGACGCCATCAACGAGGCATACGGCCGTGTAAACCTCGATGCAGCCAGCGCCGAGCAGAGCAAAATGGCTAAACTGAAAAAGGATATTTCCTTCATAAACGAGACACTCGACAGCAACCGCAAACGCATAGCCGAACTCGAAGAGCAGTTGAAAAACAACAAGAACGCATCGGCACAGCTGAAGAAGATGGTTGCCAATCTGAAAGCCGAACTCGAAGAGAAGAACAAACAGATAGCCCAACTTCAGGAGGAGCTTGCATCAAAGAATATCCACATCGAAGAGCTCGACAAGGCGGTTGAAGGACTGAAAGGCAATGTCGACGAACTGAGCAAGGCAAAAGCCGATAACGAAAAGACCATCAGTGCGCAGGATGCACAAATAAATACCGTATGGTATGCTATGGGTACAAAGAGCGAACTGAAAGAGATGAAAATCCTCAGCGGAAAGAAGGTGCTCAAAGAGGCCGGTGCCAAGATGGACTACTTCACAAAGGCCGACAAACGCGACCTTAAAACAATATTGACCAACGAAAAGAGCGCCAAAATCCTTACCACTCATCCCGAAGGCAGCTACAAATTTGAGCGCAACAAAGAGAAGAAATATGTGCTCACTATCACAGATGCCGACAGCTTCTGGAGTGTATCCAAATACCTTGTAATACAAGTAAGATAATCCATATAGGGAACCGTGCGATGAAGAAGTACAAGACACTGTTTATAGACCTCGACGACACACTGTACGATTTCAGTGCAGCTTCGCGCGCATCCTTCCGCGAGACATACGACCTCTTGGGCTACAGCCGCTTCTTCGACTCCTTCGACCACTTCATGCAGATATATGAGCCGCGCAACCGCGAACTGTGGGTGCTCTACGGCGAGGGTAAAATAGACAAACCTACTCTCAACCGTCTGCGTTACAGCCATCCGCTGGAGGTAGTTGGGTATCCCGACGAGGAACTTGCAGCACGCTTCTGCAAAGAGGCCTTGGGCCGTATCCCGCAAAAGAATGTGCTCATTCCCGGTGCGATAGAACTTCTCGACTACCTTTACCCGAAGTACGAAATGTTCATCCTCTCCAACGGTTTTGTGGAACTGCAATCCCGCAAGATGGCAACCACCGGCCTCACAAAATACTTCAAGCGCCTTGTATTGTCGGACGAAATAGGCATAAACAAACCCGATCCCCGTCTGTTCGAATATGCGCTTCAGGTGAGCGGTGCCCACAGAGAAAACAGCATAATGATAGGCGATATGTTTGAGACTGACATAGCAGGCGCAGCCGGTATCGGACTCGATCAGATATATTTCAACCGATGGAATGTGGAGTGCACAGGTACCTTTGAACCTACATATACCGTAAATAATTTGTCAGAAATAAGAAATATACTATAAAAATGAACAATTATATAAAAGTAACCTTTACAATAACTCCGGCCGAAGAGTCGATATCAGATGTGCTTGCCGCACTGCTCGCCGATGTAGGATTCGAGAGCTTTGTCCCCGAAGAGACCGGATTGACAGCCTATGCGCCCAAAGCGCTTTTCGACAGCGACGCCGTTGCGGCAGTTGTGGAAAATTTCCCTCTCGACGGCTTTTCGATAGCATACGATGCCGAGGAGATTGAGGGCGAGGACTGGAATGCCGAGTGGGAGAAGAACTACTTCCAACCTATAGTCCTGGGCGAGGATTGTGTGATACACAGCACCTTCCACACAGATGTGCCTTCGGCGCGATACGATATACTTATCGACCCCAAGATGGCGTTCGGTACAGGCTATCACCAGACAACCTGCCACATGTTGCGTGCCATCCTCGGCGAGGATATGAGCGGAAAGAGCGTTCTTGACATGGGCTGCGGCACAGCGCTGCTTGCCATCCTTGCACGCAAGCACGGCGCAGACAGAGTGGTGGCAATAGATATTGATGAATTTGCATACGAGAATGCCCTCGAAAATATTGTGCTCAACGCAACCCCCGATATTGAGGTCCGCTTGGGAGGTGCCGAATCGCTCCGCGAAGATGATATCTTCGACTATGTGATTGCAAATATCAACCGCAATATCCTGCTTGCCGACATGGGCGCTTATGCAGCTTGTATGCACAGTGGCTCGGTACTTTTTGTCAGCGGTTTTTATACCGAGGATATGGAGGTGCTCAAAGAGGAGGCCGCCCGCCACGGATTGCGCTACGAGACATTTGCCGAGGACAACCGTTGGGCAATGATGCGCTTTGTGAAGGAGTAAGAACTTGTTTCACTCCGGATAAAATACCTGTGGATGAAAAATATTCGCTTTTAATTTTTTTATTCACGTTTTTTGTCTACCTTTGCAAACGCGTTCAAGCGCCTGTGGCGAAATTGGTAGACGCGCCAGACTTAGGATCTGGTGTTTCGCGACGTGTAGGTTCGAGTCCTATCAGGCGCACAAAATGGAAAAAGAGGAATTAAGGTTCCTCTTTTTTATTGTATTAATAGACAATGCTTGCAGCAATGAGTCGCGTGAAGCGCGGGATGCGATAAGCAAGCGTTGTCAATTTTCGAAAGAATTTTCCTCTTTTTCCATTTTTATAATTTACTGATAATCGTGCGATTATAGAGAGCGCCTAATCCCCATTAAAGGTTCGATAATTGTCTTTTCCCTTATCATATAAAACTCCGTTCCTATAATACTATTGTATTTATAATATTTTATATACTTTTGCGGTATCTTATTAGTAGAAGTATTAAATAATGCGGGTTCAACATAAGGAAAGTAAGATGAACACAGAATTGAACGGATATATACAATCTCTTTCTGAGGAATACGGAAAAGCAACAAATCTAATTTGGATAAGCAAGAAGAGAAAAAAATACATTTTAGAGTTTGCATACTCCAGAGTGCTTTTTATTAACGATGAAAAGTATAATTTCAGTGATATACTTTCTTGCAGAATGGAGAAGGCTCCTTATTCATGTAGTGAAAAAGAAAACATCTCAGAGCCTTATATTGTGCTTATTGGAACAAGTTGCCTGACTGATATGCTTTTATCTGTTACGGTATGGAGTAAAAGTGTTGCAAACGAAATAGACAGCTTAATGCAAAATATCATACAATCAAACAGCAGATTTCAATGAGTTACTACGACAACGATTATACCGATGATATGTACGACAGATATATGCACACTGGAGAGGGTGCAGAATATTTTGAGGATAGAGCAGAAGAATATCCAGATGAATACATAGAAGAGGTAGAAACGGAAAAGGTTGTAGAATATAAAGATGCCAACGAAATGTTGGATGATACAATACGTTATTTGAAACTGCAAATAAAAGAGAAAGAGCGTATCATTAAGGAGCAAAAAAGAATTGAGCGTAAGAGGAAAGCACAAGCAAAGAAAAAGAGCAAAAGTACAAAGAATACAATAGCAGAAACACCCCATACGGAAAAACAGACTTTAGGCTATAATACAAAGTTTGTTATAGGGTGTTTTCTGTTAGTGCTAAATATAATTCTGTTGTGGTTTGTGCTTACAATGTAACACTTTTTTGTTACCAGTTTTTAGGTAGATGTTGAGGCTGAAAAAAGGAGATTGAAAATTTTTAGGCTACAGGGTGGTAATGAAGAAATACGAGACTCTCTTTGAATCCCGTATTCTACATTTACACAAAATTATGTATAGTGCCGGTATAATATAGCATAATCATTTTCTTTAATTCCTACTAATATAAGAATCCAAAAAGCCAAAGAGGAATTTTGTTGCCTAACGCATATTCAATATTGTCGGCAGCAATAAAGGCGTTTTCAGCACCGGCAATCTGTTTGCCATCCTTACTTGCTCCACCTACCTCAATGGTGTATTTTCGGTCAATAAAGAAGTCGCCCTGTTTGGCATACTCCACCGTATGCTGGTATGAAAGTTGATTGACAAAGTAGGTTTCTCGCGCAGTGCCCGCTTCTACTTGTGTGAGCGAGAGTGCATACAGCAGGTTGCAATTTTCCATATAAATTTTATCTGGTTTCTGCATTCGCTTCAGGTTAACAGAGTCGCTATATAAGAGATTGATTAATTTTGCCCGACCTAAGTGTGTAAGATAATTGACAATAGTGTTACGATTGAGTTCTGCAGTTTGAGCCATTTTGCTGATATCTACTGCAAAAGGCACGCCACTGCTGACCACAGAAAGCAAGCTTTTCAATTTACGGATATTGGCAATATCTACATTTCCTAACTGTGGAAGTTCAATTTCTAAAATCATATTCACCACACGTTGCACCTGTGTGAGATAATCTATATGTTGCTCCATAAAGAAGGGGTAATACCCCTCTTCCAAATATTTAGAAAAATGTTGTAAGGGCCTACATGCTGTCAAAGCTTGCTCAGATACCTCTAAGGGATGATTAAGAATGTCGTCAAGAGTAACAATGGGCAACGAAATATTTTCCTTAATCATCAGATATTCACGAAACGAAAGCCCTTGCAAGTCGTAGCTTACACAACGTCGTGACAAATCAGCCTCTGCATTAAGAATATTAAGCAACGATGACCCTGTAAATATAATTTGTAACTCAGGAAAACCATCGTAGATGTTTTTGATTTCGCGGCTCCAGCCTTCATATTTATGCACTTCGTCGAGACATAAGCATTTTCCTCCCCGTTGATAAAACTCCTCGGCTAATTCAAGCAATGAATGTCGTGTAAAATATAAGTGGTCCAAACTTGCATACAAGGCAACTATTGGCGATGTGCCATATCTCTTTTTAATGTATTGCAAAAGCATTGTTGTCTTGCCCACACCGCGAGCTCCACGTACAGCAATGAGTCGTGCGTCCCAGTTAATTACCGTCATCAAACTACGCTCGAAAGGCATATTCAAATGTCCCAATAGTCGCAAATGTTGAGATTGTAGTTGTTGCATAATGTATTTGTTTTATTAGTTACCGATACAAAGATAACACAATTGCTTAATAGAATAAGCAAAGTGGCAATAAATTTGCTTAATGGAATAAGCAATTTGTGAAATAATCCCCTATCTGAATATACAATTTCCCCTTTGAGGTAATCCCCGAAAAGGAGGAAGGAGTTCTAAAACCTTCCGCGATAGTGGAAAAAAGGTTGCAATGGCCTATGTAGTCTGCATAAGCCATTGCAACCTTTTTCATATTGAGTTTCACCTCTCTTATCTTATTTCAAGCACAGTCTCAATGGGGTAGTGGTCCGAGATGAACGGTGCACCGTAGTTGTCGTCGAGCGTGCGGTATTCGCGGCATTTGACCTTCTTGCCACGGTAGAAGATGTGGTCGAGGATGCACTTGCGCTTCATCTTGCCGAATTGGTTGAATGTGCCCTTGTCGTCACTGATTGGGGCTGTCGTGCGTGTGGAGAGAGCGAACTTTTCGAGCGGCAGGAATATGCTGTCGCCGGGCTCCACGTTGAAGTCTCCGCTGAGGACGACTGTTGCTCGCTTCCCCGCAATCTCCTTTATCTTATCAATTATCAGTTTGACCGATTCGGTCTGCGCCACGCGTCCCTTGTGGTCGAAGTGGGTGTTGAAGTAATAGAACTTTTTACCGCTTTCTTGTTCTTTAAGTTCCACCCATGTGGCTGTGCGGAAGCAGGCTGCATCCCATCCGCGCGATACCTTTTCTGGAGTCTCACTCAGCCAGAATGTGCCGCTGTCGAGAAGGTCGAAACGCTCCTTGTTGTAGTAGATTGCCATAAACTCCCCGCGCATCTTGCCGTCGTCGCGTCCCACTCCTACGCGGGCATATCCGGGGCACACGCTGTCGATGTATTGAAGATGGGCAACCATTGCCTCCTGCAGTCCGAACGCGTCGGGGGCATGACGGTGGAGCATGTTGGCGGTGGCGTGTTTGCGGAATTGCCAACTGTTGCTGCCGTCGCGTGCGAGGGTGCGTATGTTGTATGATATTACCTTTATCTCTGTGCCCTGCTTTGCGAATGATGCACCGCAGGTAACGATGATTGCGAATAGTAGTGATATGATTTTTTTCATGGTTCTCTGTTTTTAGGGAGGTTCTATAAATTATTATTCTTTTATAGAATTTTTATCTGAGGTCGACAATGGTTATTCCTGCTCCGCCGAACTGCACATGTTCGTCGCGGAAGCTCTCCACTGCCGGCATTGTGCTCAGTTGCTGTCTGAGCAGGGTGCGAAGTATGCCGTTGCCAGTGCCGTGGAGTATGCGCACTTGTCGCACTCCGCAGATGGTTGCATCGTCGATGAAGTAGGCGAGTGCCTGCATGGCCTCTTCGCCGCGCATTCCGCGCATGTCAATCTCCGACTTGAAGTTGAGGCGCTTGTTGTGCAGCTGCTCCTGTGTTTCGCTGGTGAGGAACGACACGGCGCGTCTCTCCTCTTTGGGCGCTTCGCATGGTTCGAGACGCTCCAGCTTTACGGTGGTCTTTATGGCGCCGAAGCGTATCTGTGCATCCTTCTTTCCTATAGACAATATCTCTCCTGCACTCTGCTGCCCGCGGATTCTAACGTATGATCCAACGGTAAATACCGGAGCCTCCTTTTTAGGTTCGACGGTGGCGGCGGCATTTGCGCCCTCTTTCTTCTTGTTCTTCTTACGCTCGTTGCGGGCAATGATTTTTGCCATTTCGCGGTCTATGCGCTCCTCCTGCTGTTTGCGTGCGAGCTCTTCAATCTCGCCTTTGAAGTCGCTTAGCTCCTTGCGTGCCTGCTTGGTGCGCTCCTTTTCGGCCTTAGCTTCTACAATGGCGCGTATGGTGTTTTCAATTTTTGCGTTAGCCTCCTTGATGAGTCGCTCCGACTCCTCGCGTGCCTCGCGGAGTATCTCCTTGCGCTTGCGGCGCAGCTCTTCGGCCTCGGCACGATATTTTTCGAGAGTCTCTTCAAGCTCTTTCTCCTTGCGGTGCACATTCTGGCGCTTGTTCTCCCAGTAGCGCTTGTCGCGCACAATGTCCTGCAGGTATTTGTCCGACTGTATGTAGTCGCTTCCTACAATCTCAGAAGCGTCTTTAATGATCTCTTCGGGCAGTCCTATCTTGCGGGCAATTTCCACTGCGAACGAACTGCCGGGATTGCCTATCTGCAACTGGAACAGGGGGCGCATTTCGCCTCTGTCGTACAGCATGGCGCCGTTGACAACCCCGTCGGTGGAGTCGGCAAAGTGCTTCAGATTCTGATAGTGTGTGGTGATGATTCCGAATGCTCCCTTCTCGTTGAAGCGCTTGAGGATGGCCTCGGCCATTGCACCGCCGATGAGCGGCTCGGTGCCGTTGCCGAACTCGTCGATCAGTATCAGTGAGTGGGCATCGCAGCGTCTGAGCGTGTTTTTCATGTTCAGCAGATGGCTCGAATAGGTACTGAGGTCATCCTCGATGCTCTGCTGGTCGCCGATGTCTATGAACAGGTGGCGGAATATGCCTGCATTGCTCCGTTCGTGTACGGGGATGAGCAGTCCGCACTGCAACATATATTGCAGCAGGCCTGCGGTCTTCAGACAGACTGATTTTCCGCCGGCGTTGGGACCCGAAATGAGCAGTATGCGTCTGTCGCCTTCGAGTGCAATGTCGAGACGCGACATTTTTCTGCCATGTTTCTGCAGTGATAGTTCGAGTAATGGGTGGCAAGCGGCTCCCCAGTCTATTATGGGGCGGTTGCTCATTGCCGGTTTTACGGCATCGAAGCGCATGGCAAGCTGTGCCTTTGCGCGTATGAAGTCAATCTCTCCCAGAAAATCGTAGGCTGCGAGAAGACTTGGAACGTGCGGGCGCAGTTCGTCGGAGAATGCAACGAGTATGCGTATCACCTCGCGTCTCTCCTCGGCCTCAAGTTCGCGTATGCGGTTGTTGGCCTGCACCACTTCGGCAGGCTCTATGAATACAGTCTTTCCACTGGCCGACTCGTCGTGTATTATACCATTCATCTTGCGTTTGAGCGCAGGGGCGACGGGGATAACCAGACGGCCGTCGCGCAGTGTGGGCGATGCATCTTTTTCGACAAGTCCTTCTGCTTGTGCGCGGCGCAGGATGGTGTTGAGTGTGCGCGAAATGCTTCCGGCTGTGCGCGACAGTTCGCTGCGCAACGATGCAAGAGTGGGAGAAGCCGAATCTTTCACCTTGCCGAACTTGTCTACTATCCCGTCGATGGCTCTCAGCAGCGAGGGCAGTATATCTATGTCTCCGGCCAGACGGCGCAGGTTGGGGTAGAGGGGATTGTCGTCCCCGCTCTCCGAGCCGTTGCCCTGCTTGCGCAGCAGTGTCAGCATTCTGCTGATGGTGTCCAGTGAGCGTCTGAGCGAAAAGAGCTCCTCCTCGCCCATATACATTCCCTCGATGCGTATTCTTTGCAATGGTTCGCGCACATCAAAATAGTGGTCGCTTGGGAAATTCTGCTCCAACTGCAACAGTCTGACAAATTCAACAACCTCGTCGAGTCGGCAATTTATGCTCTTGAAGTCTGTCATGAACTGCATGTCGTCGACGCGCTCCTCTCCCAACCGGCAGAGCGTATACTCCTTGAGCATACGGCGTATGGCATCGAATTCTATCTTTATCTCAAAATTGTCGGGGTATATCATGTCATCAATATCTGTTGATGTATCTCTCTTTGTCTGTACTGCAAAATTAGAAAGAATTTATGAGACACTCTTTCTTATTGCCTTAAATTCTTCATCGGGACAGTAAAAAGAAATGCGGCTGTGTCGTCGACACAGCCGCATTGTCCGATATTCGATTTGTTATCGAATTAGTTGTTCTCAGCAAAGGGAATTACTGAAACAAAACTTCTGTTCTTGAGGCCCTTCTTGAAAGCAACAACACCGTCTGTCAAAGCAAACAATGTGTGGTCGCTACCCATACCGATGTTCTCACCGGGGTAGTGTACTGTACCACGCTGACGAACAATGATATTACCGGCTTTGCATACCTGGCCACCCCAAATCTTTACTCCGAGTCGCTGGCTAGCTGACTCACGTCCGTTCTTAGAACTACCAACACCTTTCTTATGTGCCATAATACTTAAACTTTAAAAAATTAACCGATAATTTCTTTAACAACTAACTCTGTAAACTGCTGACGGTGACCGTTCAATTTGCGGTAACCTTTGCGACGACGTTTGTGGAAAACCAAAACTTTGTCACCCTTAACCAAAGTGGGGTCGATA
>JAFYLO010000016.1 GCA_017557045.1 Bacteroidaceae bacterium
ACCACTCAGTAATAATAAAGCCTGAGACCGACGAATACTACATAGTATACCACCGTCGTCCCCTCGGCGAGACAAACGGCAACTACCGCGTAACCTGCATCGACAAGATGACATTCGACAAGAACGGACGCATCAACCCCGTAAGAATGACCTTTCAGGGCGTAGAGCCATCACCAATCAAAAAATAAGCAATATTTTCAATAAAATTTATACCATGAAAAAACTATTTATGTTCTTCTCCCTGCTACTTGCAGCAGGCGCGGCAAATGCCGAGAACTACCTTATCTCAACAGCAAAGACCTCTTTGCTCGTTACAGCAACAGATGGCGAAAGGCCCAAGTATCAGTACTACGGTGCACGCATCGAGCAGAGCGATGTTCAGGGCATCTTCGACTCAGGCCTCGCGCTCGACGTAGAGAGCTACCCCGCATTCGGTCTTAAGACAGCCAACGAAAAGGCTATCGCAGTTCAGCACAACGATGGGAACATGACACTCGACCTCGCAGTGACAGGTGTACGCCAGTTCAGCGCAGAGGATGGCGATGTTACCGAAATCACCATGAAGGACAAAGTATATCCCTTCGTTGTAAAACAGCTCTTCAAGGCCTACAAAGGCACAGACATCATCTCTACATGGGTGGAGATTGAGAACAAAGGCAAAAAGCCCGTAACCCTCTACCGCTTCGCATCGGCATTCTTCCCCTTGCAGCGCGCCGACAACTGGATGACACACTTCCACGGCTTCTGGGGCTCGGAGCACACAATGGCCGAGGAGCAGTTGACAAACGGCCAGAAGACAATCTCGAACAAGGACGGTATGTGCAACACCGAGCAGGACAACCCCTCATTCCTTATCTCGATGGACGGCAAGCCCGGCGAGGAGACAGGCCACGTATTTGCAGGAACACTTGCATGGACTGGTAACTACCTCATCAAGGTAATCGCGTCAAACACAGCACTTTCAGTGAGCGCCGGCATCAACGAAGAGACCTCTTTCTACAAGCTCGAAAAGAACGAGACATTCACCACTCCCGAATTCTGCATGACATACAGCACCACAGGTAAGGGCGGTGTAAGCCGCGCATTCCACCGCTGGGCACGCAAATACAAACTGTGGGAAGGCGATGTTGCCGAGGATATTCTCCTCAACAGCTGGGAAGGTGTTTACTTCAACGTAAACCAGAAAGAGATGGACAACATGATGAAGGAGTTCTCAGCCATCGGTGGTGAACTTTTCGTAATGGACGACGGTTGGTTCGGCGACAAATACCCCCGCAACAACGGTTCATCTTCACTCGGCGACTGGATGGTATGCAAAGAGAAACTGCCCGAAGGCATCGACGGTCTCATCGCATCTGCAAAGAAACACAACATCAAGTTCGGTATCTGGATTGAGCCCGAAAGCTCCAACACCAAGAGCGAGCTCTTCGAGAACAAGCCCAAGTGGATTCTCCGCGTCGACAACCGCCCCGTATCTACAGGCCGTGGCGGCACACAGGTAATCCTCGACCTCTCCAACCCCGAAGTTCAGGACTTTGTATTCGGTGTTGTAGATTCACTCATGACCAACTTCCCCGAAATCAAGTACATGAAGTGGGACGCAAACTGCTCTGTACAGGACTACGGTTCATACTATCTGCCCAAAGACAAGCAGTCACACATCTACATTGAGTATCACCGCGGTCTGCGCAAGGTATGCGAGCGCATCCGTGCCAAATATCCCAAGCTCGTTATGCAGGCATGCGCCGGCGGTGGCGGCCGTGTAAACTACGGTTTCCTCCCCTACTTCAACGAATTCTGGACAAGCGACGACACTGACGCATTGCAGCGCATCTACCTGCAGTGGGGCGTATCTACATTCTACCCCGCCATTGCAATGGCATCACACGTAAGTGCCGACAAGAATCACCAGACAGGCCGTACAGTACCCTTGAAGTTCCGTTTCGACGTTGCAATGTCAGGCCGTCTGGGTATGGAGATTCAGCCCAAGGATATGTCTGAGAAAGACAAGGCATTTGCAAAACGCGCCATCGCAGCCTACAAGAGCATCCGTCCCGTAGTGCAGTTCGGCGACCTCTACCGTCTTGTATCACCCTACGACAACAAAGGTCTCGCATCGCTCATGTACGTTACACCCGAACAGAACGAAGCAGTATTCTATGTTTACAAGACAGCTCACTTCATCAACTCAATCATCCCCGTTGTGAAGATGGCAGGTCTCGATGCAAACAAGAAGTACAAGGTTAAGGATCTCACACCCGTAAACGAGAACAAGCCCTGTGCTGTAGACGGCAAAGTATTCAGCGGCAAGATGCTGATGGAAGAGGGACTCGCAATGAGAAACCTTCTGAAGACAGAATACTCAAGCCTCGCACTGCAGCTTGTAGAGGTTAAGTAAAAATATCAATAAACTACACCCAAGCAGGGGATATATCGGCAATGGAAGATATATCCCCTGCATTTTTGTTTTCTGATAATCCATATAGCAAGGAATAGGGATTTTCCCCCAAATAATAGGGAATTTCCCCCATGTTTTTTATATGGGATGTATTATTTTTGCACTATGTTCCTAAACAACAACTATGCTACGCAAACTGCTACATACCCTCGCATTGCTGCTGTTCGTCAGCACAGCCGCATTCGCCCAATCCCCATTGGACACCCTCGCCATGCGAGCAATCATGGTGAACCAACTTTTCCCGCAAGAGAGGGTATATCTCCACTTCGACAACACCGCCTACTACCTCGGCGAGACAATGTGGTTTAAAGCATATGTTACAAGCGGACTCGCCGACAACGAGAAACCGCAGAGCCGCGTGCTCTATGTAGAACTGTGCGCCCCCGAAGGCTATGTAGTGGAGACAAAGAAATACAAACTCGACGAGAACGGACGCTGCCATGGCGAATTTGAGTTGCGCAAAGAACTGCTGTCGGGATACTACGAAGTACGCGCCTACACCCGCTATATGCTCAACTGGGGCGAAGAAGCAATATTCAGTCGCGTTTTCCCCATCTACGACAAAGTGAACGGCGACAATTACGACTTCAAAAATATGCTCGACCGCAAACGCGGCTTTATGCGCGAGGGCAAATGGGTAAGTGAAGAACTTCCACCCGCCGATATAAAATTCTATCCAGAAGGCGGACATCTTGTAGAAGGAATTCCGACAACTGTCGCTTATGAGTTCTTGGATAATGAGGGTAAACCCGGCAGAGACAGCATTGCAATCTATGCCGACAAAGAACTTTTGCTTAAAAGCGTACCCACACACGCAGGAGTAGGTACATTCAAGTTCACACCAAAGGCTGAAATAAAATACCACGCCGAAGTAAAGATAGGAAAGAAAAAACATAAATTCGAATTACCGAAAATAGAACAACGCGGAGTTGTTATAAACCTTGCACAGACAGCAGATAGCGTGGCGGTAACAATAAAGAACAACATAGACTTTCAGACACCGTTGGGCATTGCCGTACTCAATAGAGGAGTCCTTATAAACTACGAAACATTTTCATCAGACGAAAAGAATAAACAGATAACACTTGCCGCCGACAGCCTCCCCGAAGGCGTAAATCGTGTGATAGTCTTTGCCAACAGCAACATCCCCCTTGCCGAAAGACAGTTCTTTGTGCGCCACAAAGAGATACTCCCCGGCGACCGTCAGACTGTAAAACTAATTTCCAAAGTAAACGGTCTGAACCCTAATGACATTATCCTGCAACCGCACGAAAAAATCACATTGACCGTCGAGCGCGAGGATGGCAAGCCCATCGACAAGGATGCAGACTTTTCTGTTTCCGTAAGCGATGCCGCCACCCGCCAAGTAATGTCGTACACCCACAATATGTACACCCACATGTTGCTCGGCTCAGAGATTAAAGGCTACATCCCTGATGCAGCACAATATTTCGCGGACAGCAGCGACGAAACAAG
>JAFYLO010000017.1 GCA_017557045.1 Bacteroidaceae bacterium
CCCCTCACCGCCGATGCCCGACTCGACAAAGAGGCCTACACTGCCCTCTTCAACGAAAAAACCCGTCTTGTGAGCATCACCCACACCTCTAACGTGATGGGTGTAACCAACCCCGTAAAAGAGTACATTGACATTGCACACAGCCACAATGTACCCATACTCATAGACGGCGCACAGAGCGTCCCCCACAAGAGAGTTGACGTGCAGGAACTGGATGCAGACTTCCTTGTCTTCAGCGGACACAAGATATATGGTCCCACAGGCATTGGAGTACTCTATGGCAAGGAGGAACTTCTGAACAGGATGCAACCCTATCAGGGAGGAGGAGAAATGATACAGACCGTACGTTTCGAAAAGACCACCTTCAACGAACTGCCATACAAGTTCGAAGCAGGAACCCCTGACTATGTCGGTGCAATAGCCCTCGCAAAGGCACTCGATTATGTTACATCAATCGGAGTGGAAAAAATAGCAGCACATGAGCAGCAGCTCACGCTCTACACACTCGAACAGTTGCGAGAGATACCCGCAATGCGCATATTCGGTAACCCCGACGGCGCTGCAATATCTTTCCTTGTAGGAGATATACATCCCGCCGATCTCGGTACCCTCCTCGACCGCTTGGGCATAGCCATCCGCACAGGTCACCACTGCGCCCAACCGCTCATAGACCACTTCGGTATCCCCGGAACCGTGCGTGCATCATTTGCTATGTATAACACACAGGAAGAGGCTGACATTCTTATTGCCGGCATCAAGCGTGTGATAAAAATGTTCGGATAAAATAGTTGACAGAAATGCTGAAGCCTTATCTCAATCCAGACAAAATAGAAGCAGGATGCGACGAAGCAGGTCGCGGATGCCTCGCAGGGCCGGTATTCGCCGCTGCGGTGATACTGCCAGAGGGTTTCAGCAACGAACTGCTCAACGACTCTAAGAAGCTCACTGAAGCGCAGCGCTACAAGCTGCGCGAAGTGATTGAGCGCGAAGCGGCGGCATGGGCAGTAGGCATTGTAACGGCTGAGGAGATTGATGAAATAAACATCCTGAGAGCCTCCATCCTCGCCATGAAACGCGCTGTGGAGCAGTTGAAAAT
Source organism: Bacteroidaceae bacterium (assembly GCA_017557045.1). GTDB lineage: Bacteria > Bacteroidota > Bacteroidia > Bacteroidales > Bacteroidaceae > HGM04593. The sequence goes on from JAFYLO010000017.1 coordinate 1,097, forward strand.
AACACCCGAACATCTTCTCATAGACGGCAACCGCTTTACCCCGTACAAGAATATTCCCTACACCACAGTTGTCAAGGGCGATGCAACGTATATGAGCATAGCGGCGGCTTCAATCCTCGCAAAAACCTACCGCGACGATTATATGCAGAAAATAGCCGAAGAGTATCCGGCATACGACTGGAAGAACAACAAAGGCTACCCTACTGCCAAGCATCGTGCCGCAATAAAAGCCAACGGCGCTACTCCTCACCACCGCATGACATTCAACCTCACAGGCGAAACACAACAATTGGCACTGCAATTCGACGAATAAAATTCAAACAGCTTCTTAATAATGCCATGAAAGAGATAGAATTGTGGATGCTCGCACCATTTGCCATGATGCTGTCAGGAATAGCATTTCTTCCGTTGCTCTTGCCACGGATGTGGGAAAAGAATATCGTTAAGATAATATTTGCAAACATACTTGCACTCCCCACAATATCCCTACTTGCAAACATCGGATACGGCAGCGAAATAAAGCACCAGATGCTGTTCGACTACTTACCCTTCATCATCCTTATTGGTGCATTGTATATTGTAACGGGCAGTATAAACATAAAACTCAGTATCTCTCCCACTCCGCGCAACAACACTGCAATATTGTTCATAGGATACCTTCTTGCATCAATCATGGGAACCACCGGGGCTGCCCTGTTGCTTGTGCGCCCGCTGCTCAGTATGAACAAGGAGCGCACACATAAGGCACACCTTATGCTCTTCCTCATAGCGCTTGTAGCAAACTGCGGAGGATTGCTCACACCGCTTGGCGATCCACCACTCTTCATGCTCTTTCTTAGAGGCGTACCCTTCGGTTGGTTCCTTACCCTCTTACCTGTATGGGCCACCATAGGAGCAATACTGCTTGCATTATACTATCTTGCAGACACTTACTATTATCGTAAAGAAGAGAAAGCGAATATCGCTACAGAGGCAAATGCAGTAACTTGCAGAGGAGCGCAGAATTTCATATATCTTGTTGCCATTGTTCTTGCTGTGGCATTCATAAACACAGAGCACATTCCGCTTATGCAGGAGAACGGTGCACCATTGTATATAATGTTCCTAAGAGAAATAGTGCTTATAATAATCGCCTTGCTTTCGTGGTTCACTACAAGCAGCACGACACGCAAGGAGAACAGTTACTCATGGAGTTCATTCAATGAAATTGCGATACTTTTTTTCGGCATATTCGTAACCATGACACCCGCCCTCATATATCTCAGAAGCCACGCATCAGAGATTGGAATCGCATCAGAAAGTGGTTTTTACTATGCTACAGGGCTGTTAAGTTCATTCCTCGACAATACCCCGACAGCTATCACGCTCTACACCCTCGCAATGGAGAGCAATGTCTCAGGAGCCGGTGTGATGGTAGCAGGAATCCCCGAATCCTATCTTGCGGCAATCTCATTGGGCGCAGTGCTTTTTGGTAGTATGACCTACATAGGCAATGGTCCTAATTTCATGATAAAGTCCATAGCTGAGGAGGACGGAGTGAAGATGCCGGGATTCTTCGGTTATATCTTGCAGTTTGCATTGCCGGTGCTCTTGCCGCTGTTTATTATTATTCAATTGCTGTTTGTGAATTAGCGTCTATAAGGTTCTAAAAACTATTAAAGTCCTTAAAGTCTTTAAAGTCCTTAGAGACCCTAAAGACTTTAAGGAGGAGCATAGCTCAGCTACACTATAGATTTATAGCAGGCTGCGATGCAGCAGCTTCCATAAACGGTGTCACATTACTGCTTCCTGTTATATTGTTATTCAGGTCGTCATAGACATCGAATGTTATGGTATATGTTCCTTCATCATTCTTCTGAATCTCGACCCAACCATCTACGATTGGAGCATACTCCGATATGTTCAAAGCATTTTCTCGATAATAATACCACGAACTCATAAGAGTAAAGCCATCAACATATCCAGGAAAAGCTGTATATTCGTCCAAACTATTGCTTATGGTGTACTTGCCTGAGATGTCGGCATTCATGTCAGTGCCGCACAATATTTCAAGCACTATGTTATCTCCAACAAATTTTTCGTTGTAAATAGAAACCGTCCAAGACTGATAGCCATCCCCATACGATTTTTCGTTATAGTAACATGAGAATGAATGATTCGACAGGTCGCATACCCTATCTGATGTAAGTGTTGAATATGGAGCCTCTGAAGGCATAGTGTTCTCAAGAATATCTACTTCACCTGAGAATGTGATGGTGTGTGTTGCACCGCTAAAATACATAACCAGACTTGCTTCAATGCTGCCATCCTCGTTGACTGTAAGATAACCGCTACTAATCATATCATCATCTTCAGCCACCGAAGTATTTTCTCCGAACTTATAATACATAGCGTCGTCGGTGATATAACCAGTTGCAGAGCCTGTTTTGCCTATCTCATATTTACCGGCAGGGATAGCAATCTCAGCATTGGAATCGAGCTTGTCTACACACAAATTAAACCTATAGTATGTGCCGTTTGGAAGAACATTACCCTTTTCGTCTCGACCAATGTCGCTGAGAAAGAGCTTGAATTCAGCTACATTCTCCTCGCTTGTATTTCCGGCGTAATATGCATAGGCGTGATTTGCTACAAATTCTAAATCGGGTTCGGGTAAATCTGCACGCATAGAGAGAGAACCATTATATGTAACAACATGCTTGACACCCTCGATAACCGCAGTCAAAACTAATTTATTCTCACTAACTACCGCGGTCGCCTCAGTGAAGTGTACAGTTCTGGAATTTTCAGCACCTTCGCTTTTATCCGTGTATTGTGAATGTGGAGCAATTGAATAGTCTTCACCTCCTGCTGCCAGCGTATATGTACCGGATGGAATTGTTACATTGCCATTTTCATCAACCTCGCCAAGCTTATTGTAGAGAGTGAGTACGTAGCTGTGAATATCCTCTTCATCTGATAACATAACGATGTAGAAGCCAGATTTACCTATGCTCATGTGACCTCCGGTAAATTTGGCTGGAGTAAAATTGACTGTGTTGTCCTGTTCAGGGTCAAATGTTGAATCTTTGTCGCAACTTGAAAATAAAATCATAGTTGCTACGAAAGCCATTGCTAAGTTAAAAAATTTCTTCATAATTAATTGTTGTTTGTTATTAAGATAATATGCACACGAAAAAGGCTTTTGCGCCTATGATAAGCGGCAATGTTGTATACAATTTGTAAATTGCCTGCCAATCACATGAATATTGGGGTATTTACAAGGGAGCACCGTAAATAACGAAACCTCCCGATTCATTGGTAAGTTACCCTTGTTGCAGTATGTTACATAAAGACGATTTATTACTGATATTACTCCAATTAAATGTAAAATTAGTAAAAGTTTTTGTATATATGTCATGTATGGTGATTTATTTTGTGGAATCGCCTTATTTACACTTAATTTTCATACATAGAAGACTGCAAGCAAAGGGTTAAATTAGAGTTCAAGCGGCTTTTACACAGAACATCGTTTTAAAATTATTGGTGTCCGGTAAACGAATTTAATTCTTTTAAAATTCGATATTTAAGCTTGTATAAGCCCCTATTCCTTTTTTGATACAAATTTGAGTGCAATGCTTTAAACTCCTCCTCTTGGATAAGAGGAGGTGGATTCAAACGCTATCGCGTTTGAAGACGGAGGAGTTTGATGGTTTTGCTTGCGTATTCTTTCAAACTCCCTCCCCCTTTGGGTACTCCCTCTTATCCAAGAGGGAGAGTTGTTTACCTTGTTTTTGAAGACGGAGGAGTTTTAAAACATCAGCAGAATAAAAATTTACAAGACAGCAATATTTCAAAATCCGTGAATAGACGTATCTTAGAGTTAAATCCACTGTACGTTTATCCAAAATGGAGAGTATATCCTATTTCCCTTATATCGAACTCGTCGCGTTAAATAAGGACAAAAAAAGAGCCTCACTCAAATGAGTGAAGCCCTTTTTGTAGATTATCAATAATATTATTTCAGCATATTGATTATTCCTCAACAGCAGCCTGAGCAGCAGCCAAACGTGCGATAGGCACGCGGAAGGGTGAACAAGATACATAGTTAAGACCAACCTTGTGGCAGAACTTAACTGATGTGGGCTCACCACCGTGCTCACCGCAGATACCGCACTTGAGGGCGGGACGTACGGCGCGACCACGCTCAACAGCCATCTCAACAAGCTGACCTACACCGTTCTGGTCGAGTACCTGGAAGGGGTCTACCTTCAAGATCTTCTTCTCCAAGTATACGGGGAGGAAGCTTGCGATGTCGTCGCGTGAGTAACCGAATGTCATCTGTGTCAAGTCGTTTGTACCGAATGAGAAGTACTCGGCGCGGCTTGCGATGCGGTTAGCTGTAAGAGCAGCACGAGGAATCTCAATCATTGTACCAACCTGGAAGTCAACGCTAACGCCTTCTTCAGCGAAGATAGCAGCTGCAGTTTCGCGGATAACCTTCTCCTGTGCCTCGAACTCGTAGAGGATACCTGTGAGGGGAACCATGATTTCGGGGATGGGGTTGTAACCCTCTTTCTTCAACTGTACAGCAGCACCGATGATAGCGCGTGTCTGCATCTCTGTGATTTCGGGGTATGTGTTACCCAAGCGGCAACCGCGGTGACCGAGCATGGGGTTAGCCTCGCAAAGGCTCTCAACGCGCTGCTTGATGTACTCTACAGTTACGCCCATTGCCTCAGCCATCTCTTCCTGACCCTTCTGATCGTGGGGAACGAACTCGTGCAAGGGGGGATCGAGAAGACGAACGTTAACGGGACAACCGTCCATTGCCTTGAAGATACCGTAGAAGTCAGCCTTCTGGTAGGGCAACAGCTTAGCGAGAGCTGC
>JAFYLO010000128.1 GCA_017557045.1 Bacteroidaceae bacterium
AAAAAGTTCGGAGGGGGTTCTTAACCTATCGTATTGCAATAAACCGTACTACGCGAGGAAAACCCCTCCGTCTTCAAAAAACTTCGTTTTTTGAATCCACCTCCCCTTAAAGGGCAGGAACTTATTCAGTTACTCATTACAAGTATTTTTCCAGTTCCATCTTTGTTTGTGCAAGTTCAACAGACTTCTGAATTTAAGCGCATTTTAAATGCTGATACTCAGAACATCCTCATTACAAATGCGGATGGACAAGAGCGCATTTTTTTATTTCTTTCCATCGAGCAATTCCTGCAATTTCATCATTTCGTCGCGGAACTGAGCAGCCTCTATAAATTCCATCTTATCGGCAGCCTCCTTCATCAGACGGCGCGTACGTTCGATGCTCTTTTCGAGCTGTTCGCGGCTCATATATTCCACTATAGGGTCGGCAACCGCACGAACATTCACGCTCTCCTCGTCGTAGGCCTTTCGTGTACCCTCCTTGTAGACACTCGTAAGAGCGTTGCCAATGCTTTTGCGTATCTGCTGCGGAGTGATTCCGTTTGCCTCGTTGTAGGCAATCTGCTTTTCGCGGCGACGTCGCGTCTCGTCCATAGTCTTCTTCATGCTCGATGTTATATTGTCGGCATAGAATATAACCTTACCATTGACATTGCGTGCGGCACGACCGGCAGTCTGAGTGAGCGAACGGTGGCTTCGCAGGAATCCCTCCTTGTCGGCATCGAGTATGGCCACAAGCGACACTTCGGGCAGGTCGAGACCCTCGCGCAAAAGGTTCACACCTATAAGGACATCGTACAACCCCTCGCGCAGGTCAGTCATTATCTGCACACGTTCGAGAGTATCCACATCGCTGTGAATGTAATTACACCTTACACCATGCTTTTGCAGATAAGCGGTAAGTTCCTCAGCCATGCGCTTCGTCAGCGTGGTTACAAGCACACGCTCTTCGCGGCGAGTACGCACCTCAATCTCCTCCATCAGGTCATCCACCTGGTTCATCGACGGGCGCACCTCGATAATAGGATCCAACAATCCTGTGGGGCGTATCAACTGCTCCACAATCACACCGCCACTCTCCTGAAGCTCATAGTCGTCGGGGGTGGCACTCACGTATATAACCTGATTGGTCATCTCCTGGAATTCCTCGAACTTCAGCGGACGGTTGTCGAGTGCGGCCGGAAGGCGGAATCCAAAATCAACAAGATTCAATTTACGTGCCCTGTCGCCGCCATACATGGCATGTATCTGAGGTACACTCACATGGCTCTCGTCTATTACCAACAGAAAATCCTTCGGGAAAAAGTCGAGCAGGCAGTAGGGACGCGTCCCCGGCTCGCGACCATCGAAGTAGCGCGAATAGTTCTCTATACCCGAACAATGCCCAAGTTCGCGCATCATCTCAACATCGTAAGTAACACGTTCATAGAGCCTTTTCGCCTCAAAATCGCTGCCCGAATCCTTGAAGTAGTCCACTCTGTCGGCAAGATCCTTCTCTATTTGGGCTATAGCATTCAGGGTGCTCTCTTTCGTCGTCATAAATAAGTTCGCCGGGTATATCTTATACTCGTCAAAATCTGTTATGCGTCTGCCCGTTTCGCAGTCTATCTCCTCGATGCTGTCAATTTCGTCGTCCCAAAAGAGCACACGCAACACATGGTCGCTGTAAGCAAGACTCACATCTACGGTATCACCCTTTACTCTGAAGTTTCCTCGATTGAGTTCCAAGTCGTTGCGCTGATAGAGACTGCTCACAAGCCAGCGCAGAAATACATTTCTGTCGAGCCGCATACCGCGCTTTATCTCTATCACATTCTTGTAGAAGTCAGACGGGTTACCCATACCATAGATACACGATACAGAAGAGATTACAACAACATCCTTGCGTCCGGAAAGCAGTGCCGATGTTGCCGAAAGGCGCAGTTTGTCAATCTCGTCGTTGATGGCCAAGTCCTTTTCAATGTAAGTATCGGTAGTGGGAATATATGCCTCCGGCTGATAATAGTCGTAGTAAGAGACATAATATTCCACAGCATTGTTCGGGAAGAAGCCCTTGAATTCGCTGTAGAGCTGTGCAGCCAATGTTTTGTTGTGGCTGAGGATAAGAGTGGGACGGTTAATCTCCTTTATAACATTAGCAATTGTAAAGGTCTTACCCGAACCGGTAACACCAAGCAAAGTCTGAGCGGACATTCCGCTCCTTATGCCATCGACCAACTGTGCAATAGCCTCAGGCTGGTCGCCTGTGGGATGATAATCGGATATAAGTTCAAAATTCATTTCGCAACATCATATAAATATGCGAAGATAGACAATTTACCCCGACCAAAAAAACTATTTAAAAAATCTTGTGTGAAAAAAAGTTATCGTGCAAACAAATAGCCGCAGGCAGTCAAAGCAACGCCTGCAAAAACACTTACACAAACATAGCAGACCGCACCCAAGTAATTGCCACACTGAAGCATCATCAGTGTCTCTTTAGAAAAAGTAGAGAATGTTGTAAATCCTCCACAAACACCATAGGTGAGGAACAATGCAGCATCCCCGCCACCATTTGCCGCGCGGCTGTAAAAGCCATACACCGCACCTATGGCAAGACAACCCAAAAGATTGACTGCCAATGTAGCCCACGGAAAGCCGCCGACACTCTTCATTGCAACGGATAACAGGAATCTTGCAGCTCCACCGACAAAACTGCCCATTCCCACAACAAACACACTTCTTAACAAATCAATTCCCATAATGCCGACAAAAATACAATAAAAAGAGATTCGCCCAACGTTATTCTCTATGTTATTTCTCTTTAAAAACAATTAAATAAGGAACAACCGTTGCATTTTCCTCGCAAAACAGCTATCTTTGCAGACGAATTTTTCAAAAATGAAGAAGAGTCTCTTTACACTTATAACCATACTGTCGCTGCTGACATCATGTTCGCAGTACACCAAACTGCAGAAGACAAGTGATGTAGAGTGTCGCTACGAAGCCGTCAAAGAATATTTCGTAAGCGGGAAATACGGTCATGCCTCCTCGCTGCTCGAAGACCTTATAACCATATTCAAAGGCCACCGCAACGGCGAAGAGTCACTCTATATGCTCGCCATGTGCTACTACCATTCGGGCGACTACGAGACAGCATCGCAATATTTCAAGACATACTACACAACCTACCAGCGCGGTGTCTACACCGAAGCAGCCCGTTTCCACTGCGGAAAATCGCTCTTCAAGAACATCCCCGTTCCCGAGCTCGACCAGTCGAGCATACACCTCGCCATACAGGAATTGCAGTTGTTCATGGAATATTACCCCGGAAGCATATACCGCGACGAGACACAGGAGATGCTCCTTGCCATGCACGACCTCCTTGTGGAAAAAGACTACCTATCGGCAAAGCTCTATTACGACCTCGGCAGTTTCGACCTCATGCGCAACAACTACCAGGCCTGCATAGTAACGGCACAGAACGCGCTCAAGGACTACCCCTACACTAAACTGCGCGAAGAGCTATCCATACTCATCCTGCGTGCTAAATACAAGATGGCATACAAGAGCGTGGAGGAAAAACAGGTAGACCGCTACCGCGACACGATAGACGAATACTACGCCTTCAAGAACGAATTCCCCGAAAGCAAATACATCGAAGAGGCCGAGGAGTACTACCGCAAAGCACTGAAAATAGTAAACGAATAATATAAAACAAACAATATATGGACTACAAAAAGACAAACGCGCCCACCACAACAATGACACGCAACATGGCCGATTTTGTTACAGAGACCGGCAACGTATACGAATCAATAGCCATCATAGGCAAGCGTTCCAACCAGATAGCAGGTGAGCTCAAGGAAGAATTGTTGAAAAAGCTCAACGAATTCTCTTCAAGAACCGACAACCTCGAAGAGCAGTCAGAGAACAAGGAGCAGGTGGAAATCTCACGTTACTACGAGCGTCTGCCCAAGCCCACACTGATTGCTACACAGGAGTTCATCGAAGGAAAAGTATATTTCCGCGACCTTTCGAAAGAAAAGAACGAAGCAGAAGATTAAGCCATCTATGAAATTCCGCAGTTACCAGATATTCTATCTGCTCTCGGCAGTGCTCGCAATAGCAGCCTTGTGCTCTACAATGTTGCAGATAATCGAGCCAAGCGGAGCAACAAACGAACTCACCAACTTCAGCTACAAGGCTGCTGACGGCACAGTCACTCACTCGCCCGTAGCTTTGGGAGTAGTTCTTATAGTAACAGCAATAGTAAACCTGTTCGGACTTATAGTATCGGGATTCCAGAACTTCGACCTGCAGAAAAGAGTATCCATACTCGGTATGCTTCTCAGCATCGGCTACTACCTGCTCTTGGGAGTATACGCATGGATTCTTTCCGCTGCATCATTCATACTGTCAGTGCAGTTGCTGTTCCCCTTCATAATGCTTGTATTCAATGCACTCGCATTCTTTGCCGCACGCCGCACAGAGGCTGCGATATTGGCAAAAGCATCTGGATTCAGACTGAGAGACTGATACTCTATCAATACATAGCAAAACAATCAATGCCGCTTCAAGAAAAACATTTGAAGCGGCATTGATTGTTTTGTTATGCGAGTTCTACCCAACCTACTCCCCGAAGATTTTTTACTAATATCTTTAAAAAACATACTAAAAACACTGTTGAAGAGGGACAGCTTTTTAAGTTTCTTTTGAAAGAACACGACAAGCAAAACCATCAAACTCCTCCGTCTTCAGCAAGCTGAATGGACCTCGCAAGCTCGGCACTCCTTAGGAAAGCTAAAGCTTTGAATGTTACTAAATTCGGCTGCACTCGGCAGAATATAAACAAGTTTACATTCTGCTCTCATTTGCACGAATTTTCGTCGTCGCAAAGCTCGTGCCAGCGAGTACAATGCGAGCTTGCTTGCAATTGTAAACGAGCGCAGCAGAGCTTCGCTTAAGCAAACATTGCTTATTACGCAATGTCCTCTTA
>JAFYLO010000129.1 GCA_017557045.1 Bacteroidaceae bacterium
GCTACAACAAATGGGAGGAAGAGCAGGCAGCGCCGACAACAGAGAACACAGAGAACGAATAAGCCACACAGACATATAAAATGGAAAACCACAAACTGACCGACTGGTTGCCAACCACCCGCAAAGAGGCAAAAGCCAGAGGATGGGAGGAGCTTGACGCAGTAATATTCAGTGGCGACGCATATGTCGACCACCCGTCGTTCGGCGCGGCGGTGATAGGACGCATCCTCGAAGCAGAGGGGTTGCGCGTAGCAATCGTGCCGCAGCCCAACTGGCAGGACGACCTGCGCGACTTCAAGAAGATGGGGCGTCCGCGTCTCTTCTTCGGAATATCGGCAGGCTGCATGGACTCCATGATAAACAAATACACTGCCGCCAAACGCTTCCGCTCGGAAGACGCATATTCGCCCGACGGCAAACACAGTATGCGCCCCGAATATGCCACTACCGTCTACAGCAACATATTAAAGGAGCTGTTCCCCGACAGTTTTGTTGTAATCGGCGGCATTGAGGCATCAATGCGCCGCTTCACACACTACGACTATTGGCAGGATACACTGAAAAAGAGCATTCTCGTAGAGAGCAAGGCCGACCTTCTTGTCTATGGCATGGGCGAGCAACCCATTATAGAGATTGCCCGCAGGCTGAACAGCCACCTGCAGGAGAGCGGCAGCGAATATGTTACCGCACAATGCGCCGCCACGCTCACACGCGACATTCCGCAGACAGGCTACCTTGCACGCAAGGAGGAGATTGAACCCGCAGAGAATGACGGCATACTGCACAGCCACGAAGAGTGTCTGCTGAGTAAAGAGAAAGAGGCACAGAACTTCCGCACAGTTGAGCGCGAGTCGAACAAGATGACAGCAAAAAGGCTCATACAGCCCGTAGGGCGTATGCTCACAGTGGTCAACCCGCCCTACCCGCCTATGACAAGCGAGCAGCTGGACCACAGTTTCGACCTGCCCTACACACGTCTGCCCCATCCCAAATACAACGGCAAGCGCATACCCGCATACGACATGATAAAGTTCTCGGTGAACATACACCGCGGATGCTTCGGCGGATGCGCCTTCTGCACTATTTCGGCGCATCAGGGAAAATTCATTGTCAGCCGCAGCGAGGAGAGCATCATCCGCGAGGTTGAGAAAATAACAAAAATGCCCGACTTCAAAGGCTACCTTTCTGACCTCGGAGGCCCCTCTGCCAATATGTACAAGATGTGCGGCAAGGACTCTTCACGATGCGCGAAATGCGCCCGCCCATCGTGTATACAGCCCTCAATCTGCCCCAACCTCAACAGCGACCATACACCGTTGCTCAACCTGTATAAGCGGGTAGACTCGATGCGGGGCATCAAAAAGAGTTTCATCGGCAGCGGCGTGCGATACGATCTTCTGCTTCACAGAAGCGGCGACGAGAGACAGGACAGGAACACCGCTCTCTACACCGAGGAACTTATAAGGAACCATGTGAGCGGCCGTCTGAAGGTTGCTCCGGAGCATACGGACGATGCTGTGCTCAAACTGATGCGAAAACCCTCATTCTCGCAGTTCCGAAAGTTCAGGGAGATATTCAACCGCATCAACCGCGAGCACAACCTCAACCAGCAGCTTATACCTTATTTTATAAGCAGCCATCCGGGCAGCACGCTGGAGAGCATGGCAGCCCTCGCGGCAGAGACTAAGGAACTGAACTTCCATCTTGAACAGGTGCAGGACTTCACGCCAACCCCCATGACCATGTCCACAGAAATGTATTACACCGGCATAAATCCCGAAACAGGCGAAAAGATATTCTGCGCACGCAACATGCGCGAGAAGGAGGAACAACGTCTCTTCTTCTTCTGGTACAAGAGCGAGGAGCAAAAAAGAATAAAAATGATACTGAAAAAGATAGGCCGACAAGACCTGTTGAAAAAATTGGGAATAAGATAACATAATAAATTCAGCCCCTCATTTCCGCAGAAATGAGGGGCTGAATTTATTTATACAACCGACTGCCACTACTTTGCGTAACGTGCAATCTTCTTTATTGTTTTAGGAATATCTGTATTGTCGATTACTCCGTGGAAATTCTCAGAGCCTGCACCTATCGCAAAGAGAGGCACGAAGCTTGCCGAGTGATTGGGACCTGCCCATGAAAGAAGAGCTTTCTGGTTTACCATCTGTTTTGCACGATGTGCCATTGAAGAGAGTTTGCTCTCGCGCTTTGCTATATCTGTAGTTGCGTATGCCTGCTCGAAGTATACTCTCAGTTCGTGAGTCTCCTCTTTTGTCATTTCAATTTCACCCCAAAGGCCGAAATTCTCTTTGAGAAGCTCCTGCACGCGCTCCCAACGGAGTTCCATACGTGCGCGGCTTGCACGACGAAGGATAGAAGCCATTCTGTCGGCACTAACCTTCTGTCCCTTCAATGCCTTGAGATTAAGGGCATATGCACCGCTGTAACCGAGTACAAGACCACCTGTCTCGTGGTCGGCTGTTACAACGATAAGTGTTTCGTTGGGATACTTCTTGTAGAACTCGTATGCCACTTTGATTGCGTTGTCGAAGTCGATAACCTCGTTCAAAGCAGTCGCACCGTCGTCGGAGTGTGAAGCATAGTCGATTTTACCGCCCTCTACCATAAAGAAGAAGCCTTTTTTACTTTTCTTTGAGAGGAATTCAATACCAGCCTCAGTAATCTGCGCGAGGGTAAGATCGCCCTCTTCGCGGTCGATGGCGTAGGGAAGCTCTGTAGCAACCTCCTTCTGATAGAGCATGAGTTTCTTGGCATTCTTGCCGTTTGCCTTGTATTCATCAAATCCGCGGGCGATTGTGTATCCCTGAGCCTTTGCCTTTTCGTAAATTTCGTCGCGCTGCTCAGACTTGTTTACTATAAGGTCGCCACCTGCGTAGAAATCGTAATCGGCAGTGAGCATATCCTGACCAATCTCATAGTAGCGTGAACGGCCGGGCTGATGGGCATAGAATGCGCCGGGGGTTGCATGGTTGATGCCTACTGTACTTGAAATACCTACAGCATAACCGGCCTGTTTTGCAGCATGAGCCACGCTATAGACTACAGTTGTGTCCATTTCTACTCCGAGGTAACCGTTCTTTGTCTTTGAACCTGTAGCAAGAGCTGTTCCCGAAGCGGCAGAGTCGGTTACACCGTTGCTCTTTGAGAAGGTGCTGACAAAAGCACTTTTGGGGAATTGGGTAAAGCAGAGCTTATTAGGGCGTCCGATTACACCTTCAAGTTCACCAAGATAATATTCTGTGCCGAGCACGTGCGAGGGACCCATACCATCGCCAATGAAGTAAAATACATACTTCGGGGTTTTTGCAAAGCTTGCCAATACTACAAGAAGCAGCAAGGCTGTACCTAATAATCTTTTCATTTTATTGTTGTTTAATGGTTATTTTGTCATTCTTTTGGGTGTCCGCTCTTGCCCATGAAGAGTATGCCGCCTGTCGCTGTTTCGCATATTGCGTAGAAGAAAGGCCGGTCGAGTTTCATATTCTTTATTACGGGAGGGCCTGCGGCGGTCGCTTCGAGCATAACAGAGGTTACTGCGGCTGCTTCCGCGCCCTCTTCGTTTACCTTTATAAAGCTCTTCTGCAGCACATTGCCTATGCGTAGACCTTCATCGGAGATTCCCGAAAAGTCGGCTGCCGAGGTAAATGCCTCTTTCACCCCCAATGACTGCAGAGCATCTTTAAGGCTTGTACTGTACTCGGCGCTATAGCGGGGCAGGGAGAGGTTGACATCGCATCTGACGGTACTATCGCACCATGCGTAGAAGTTGGCTGACAATGCTGTTGCCGCCTCATCCATCGACACCCCTTCGCGGGGAAGTATGAAGTACATGCAGAATGCGCCTTTGTCGAAGGGTTTTTCTGTCATCTGCACCATCTCATTTTCGAAATATCGGGCCTTTGAACCGCCGTGCATCATCTGTACCTTTATCTTCTCACCACTCTCCTTTGTAAAAAGTTCCTCTTTTGTACGTTTTTCGGAGAATACACTCTTCCATCGTGAATTGAAGTAGAGAGCATTTATAAGGTACATCTGGGCAGTAGGGCTGATTTCCTTGACTATTTCGCTGATTCGGCCCGATGTGTTTTCGGAGCACCAAGAGTTGATAGCCTTCACAGCATCGGCATCAAAGGCACAGTTCATGACTGCCGCATTGTAGAATTTTTCATTCTCGCGGACAAATGCCTTTTTAGCCTTGAACCCCTTGTTTATCCACATGGAGTTTGCTATAGCTATTGTCGTCTGTCGGTCGCCATGCATTGCGAGGCGGGCAATAACCTTTTGCTGATAGTTGCCGATTGCATCTGCATCGGGGGTGTCAAAGCCCATCGCGCCGTACAGTTCGGCCGCTGTAGCCGAACGTGCGCCGGTTGCAGCCATCGAAAGTGCCCACGATGCACTTGCGGGTGAGATGCAGAAGTTATCGCTTCGCTTTTCCATCTTATATACTTCGTGGAAAAGTTTCAACGATGCTTCGTTTACTTTGCGTGCCACCGCATAGTCCTGTTCTTCAAGTTGTGTGGATGACTGTTGCACCCCTCCTAAGCCGGTGGATGTTCCGCAAGAGCACATAGTGGTTGCCATTATTACTATATAAAGGTATTTTCTCATCAGAAGAGGAATCTTGTTATATCGTTATACGCTGCCAGCAGGAAGAGTCCGAGCAAGAGTATCATTCCTGTCATCTGTGCATATTCGAGGAACTTGTCGCTGGGCTTGCGGCCTGTTACCACCTCAGCAAGCAGGAAGAGTACATGTCCGCCATCGAGCGCAGGGATGGGCAGAATGTTCATGAATGCAAGCACTATCGAGAGGAAGGCTGTCATGAGCCAGAATTTGTGCCAGTCCCACACAGAGGGGAACATACTGCCTATGGTGCCGAACATACCCACAGACTTTGCACCCTCGCTTGAGAAGACATACTTGAAGTCGCTCACATAACCCTTGAGCACATTGCATCCGTAGCGCACGCCTGCGGGGAAGGACTCGAAGAATCCATATTCCAATACCACCGGGGTGTAGTTGAGCGAACGGGGCATTACACCAAGTTTGTATGTTGAATCGACGGCGGCGGTAAATGCTATCTCATTGCCATCTCTTATGGCTTTTATCTCCACTGTGCGGCTGCCGCTCTCCTTGAGGGCATCCATTGCAGACATAAGCTTATACCACGAATTTACGTCGCGGCCGGCAATAGCGGTAACGCTGTCGCCCTGCATGATTCCTGCGAGTGCAGCGGGGCTGCCGGGCAGTATGCTGTCGATGACTGCGGGGATTCTGTACTGCATGAAGGGGGTATCCTTGCCTATGTCGAGCAAGCCGAATTCTTCGGGGATTGTTACGGTAGTCTCTGAACCGTTGCGGAGAACTGTAACAACCTTTTCATCAACAATCTTGCGGATGAGGTCGACATCGAATTTACAGAGATTGTCATCGCCAGCCTTGAGTAGAATATCACCGTCTACAAATCCGAGAGCCTTGCCATTTTCGTTAAACTCCATTCCGTAGGTTGCCTTCTGCACATCGTAGTAGCTCTCGCCCCATGTAAATAACACCATAGAATAGATGAACAGTGCAAGGATGAAGTTGAAGAGCACACCGCCTATCATTATCAGCAGTCGCTGGTAGGCGGGTTTTGCGCGGAATTCGTACGGTTGGGGAGGGAGCTTCATCTGCTCTGTGTCCATAGACTCGTCTATCATACCCGATATTTTGCAGTAGCCTCCGAGAGGTATCCAGCCGATGCCATATTCAGTATCGCTGTTCTTGGGTTTCCATTTGAAAAGCGAGAATTTCCAGTCGAAGAAGAGGTAGAATTTTTCTACTCTCACTTTGAAAAGACGCGAGAATATGAAGTGTCCGTATTCGTGTATAAGCACCAGAAGACTAAGCGCCATTATAAGTTGCACGGCGCGTATGAAGAATATTTCCATCTGTTCGTTTAATATATATTATTTAGTTTGTTTAGATTTTATATCCAGCCCTCCACCATGCGGCGTGTGGCCTTGTCGGTATCAATGAGGTTGTCAAGTGTGGGACGCAGCTGATAGTCGGTGCTCTGCATTGCACGCTCTATCAGTCGGCTCATCTCTGTGAATTTTATCTTCTCCTTAAGGAAAGCCGCAACGCACACCTCATTGGCAGCATTGAGCACGCAGGGCATATTGCCGCCCATCTTGAGTGCCTGATATGCCATTTGCAGGTTGGGGAAGCGCTCTGTATCGGGCTCTTCGAATGTGAGCTGCGATACTTTTGTAAAGTCGAGCCTCTCGAATGTCGAGGGGAGGCGTGTGGGATAGGAGAGAGCATACATTATGGGCAGACGCATATCCGGGGTGCCAAGTTGCGCCTTTACTGCTCCGTCGGCAAACTGCACCATAGAGTGGATAACAGATTGGGGATGCACTATCACATCTATGTTCTTTGCATCGAGTCCGAAGAGCCATTTTGCCTCTATCACTTCAAAGCCTTTGTTCATCATGGATGCGGAGTCGATAGTGATTTTCGCGCCCATGCTCCAGTTGGGGTGTTTGAGGGCCTGCTCCCTGGTTACAGTTTCGAGTTGCTCCTTAGTGAATGTACGGAATGGACCTCCCGATGCTGTGAGGATGAGTTTTTCCACCTTGTTTCCGGTCTCTCCTGCAAGGCACTGGAAGATAGCCGAGTGCTCGGAATCTACGGGCAATATGGGTGTTTCGTGCTTCATGGCAAGCTCATTTATAAGTTCGCCGGCAACCACCATTGTCTCTTTGTTGGCGAGGGCTATTGCCTTGCCTGCCTTTATAGCCTCGATTGTCGGACGAAGGCCCGAGAAGCCTACAAGGGCTGTAACAACAATGTCGATAGGCGCGGACTGCACTATCTGGCAGATTGATTCGTAGCCGCCATAGACTTTTATAGGAAGGTCACTGAGTGCCTCCTTGAGATATTCGTATTTCGACTCATTGGCTATAACTACTGCTTCGGGAAGGAACTTACGTGCCTGTTCTATCAGTTCGTCCACTCTGTCGTTGGCGGTGAGGGCATAGACCTCGAAACATTCGGGGTGTTCCTCTACCACTTGCAGTGTCTGCGTACCTATAGAGCCTGTCGAGCCGAGGATGGCTATTGTTCTTTTTTGCGGTTCTTTCATAATATGTTGTGTGTATTAGAAGGCGATGTATATCTCAGGATTGAGTGCTTCGCCTCTGTGCCATAGCTCAAAGTGGAGATAGGGCTTCTTAATGTTTGTTTCGGTTGTTTCCTTTTCTTTGTCGGCCTCGGTATCTTTGCCGAGAGTCGCTATCACTTCGCCGCCCATAACCTTGTCGCCTGCTTTTTTGAGTACGGCATGACAGTTACGGTAGACCGATGTAAGATTCTGCTTGTGCTGTACGACAAGCATATATCCGTCGTTTGCTGTGTAGTCGCTCATTATCACTGTTCCGTCAAGTATGGCGAGCACTCCTTCGCCTGGGTTTTGCGCAATGTCAACTCCGTAGTGCCGCAGATTGGCGTCGAACTTGCGGGTGATTATACCTCCGGTGGGACGGAAGAGATGCAGTTCCTGCAGGGCGCCGACAGCTGATGCCTGCGATGTGAGGTTGTACTTTTCATCCTTTTCGAACTGCGCGGCAAATTTACTTTCGAGTTCTGTCGTTGCTATCGGGTATCCCTCTTTGGTATTGAGGGTGTCGGGAGGCAGTATGCTGTCGGGCTCCACGCCTGACATAATGGCCTTTATGTTGCGTATGTATCTGTCCTGCTTGGCAAGTTCGTTGTTGAGGGAGTCGACGCGCAACAGCTCGCGCACCTGCTTTTCACGAGCCTTTTCGTTCACATAGCCGGGAAGATATTCGCCTACCGGAGTAAAGACGATGATAAGATAGATGATGCCTACTGCTCCCAAGAAAGAGAGTATGAGAGACATTATTACGGCAAGGGGCGATATGTAGAAGCCGAGGGCTTTGCCAAGCTCGCTCTCGTTGCGTATCGTGAGCCTATACTTCTTCATCAGGCCCTTTTTTGTCTTTTTCTTTTCGTCCATTATTTTGGCGTATTACTGTTCTATGAGTCCTTCGGGGAGGTTGAATGTTAATGTTCTCTCTTCGTGATCAATGTTCTTTATAAGCTCTTCGGCAGTTGGAAGAAGTATCTCCTCACCGTCGTAATCCACTACGAAGAGGGTGTTTATGGTACTCTCGTCCACATCAATTATTTCGCCGAGGGTACCTATGGATTCATCTTCGGCTGTGAAGCCTATGAAATATTTCCATGTGTAGTTCTCCTCCTCGTCTATCCATTCGCGGGGGATGTATGTGGGACAGTTGGTGAGGAAGCGTACGCTCTCTGCGCTGTCGAGGTGTTCGAACTTCACAATTATCGTGTCATCGTTCTTTCCACGGCAGTTTTCCAAAAAGAAAGGCACCAGTATGCCGTCTATTTCAACAGCTACAAAGTCGCAATCCTCGCCGAGGATTATCCCGTCGCCATTGATGCCTATTTCGCCTTTTGTACCGTGGGGCTTGGTGAGTTTGCCGAAGTACACAAAATCCTCTTTCTTTAGCATTTTATTTCTTGTTTATTAAGACCTTGTTATTTTTGCGCCGATACTGTTCAGTCGCTGTTCGAGATTCTGATAACCTCTGTCTATCTGCTCGATATTGTCGATGCGGCTCACCCCGTCGGCACTCATGGCTGCGATGAGCAGGGCGATACCTGCACGGATGTCGGGAGAGCTCATTGTGCGCGGTCTCAGTTTGTGCTGTTTGTTATGGCCTACGACTACCGCTCTATGGGGATCGCATAGGATTATCTGTGCTCCCATGTCTATGAGTTTGTCGACGAAGAAGAGGCGGCTTTCGAACATTTTTTGGTGTATAAGCACACTACCCTTTGCCTGTGTGGCTGTTACCAGCAACACACTGATAAGGTCGGGGGTGAGACCCGGCCATGGGGCATCGCTTATTGTCATTATGGAACCGTCAATGAACGATTCTATCTCATAATGTTCCTGTGAGGGGATGTATATATCAGAGCCTCTTTTCTCGAATTTTATACCGAGGCGGCGGAAACTATCGGGGATTATTCCGAGATTCTCGTACGATACATCCTTGATTGTCAGTTCGCTGCCGGTCATTGCAGCCATACCTATAAAACTGCCTACTTCTATCATATCGGGAAGTATGCGGTGGTTGCAACCGCCGAGCGAATCGACACCTTCTATTGTGAGCAGATTGCTTGCAATGCCGCTTATTTTTGCGCCCATCGCATTGAGCATTTTACACAGTTGTTGCAAATAGGGTTCGCAGGCAGCGTTGTATATTGTGGTTGTGCCTTTGGCGAGGACCGCAGCCATCACTATGTTGGCAGTTCCGGTTACCGAAGCCTCGTCGAGCAGCATCGTGGCGCCATTGAGTCTGTCGGCTGTAAGGGAGTATACCTGCCGTTTGTCGTCGAGCGTGAATGTGGCTCCCAGCTTTTGCAGACCTACAAAGTGCGTGTCGAGACGACGACGGCCTATCTTGTCGCCACCGGGCTTTGCCATCATGGTCTTGCCGAAACGGGCAAGCAACGGGCCCATAAGCATCACAGAGCCTCGCAACGCCGAGCAACTTTTCAGAAATTCGTCGCTTTCGAGGTACTCGAGGTTGATATCGGCAGCCTGGAAGGTGAAGCGGCCTTCGCCTGTCTGACTGACGGAGACTCCCATCCTTATGAGCAGGGATATGAGGTTGTTGACATCCAGAATATCGGGGATATTCTCTACTGTTACCTTTTCGGGGGTGAGAAGTGTGGCGCAGATTATCTGCAGAGCTTCGTTCTTCGCGCCTTGCGGGATTATTTCTCCACTGAGGCGTCTGTTTCCTTCGATTATAAAAGATGCCATAGTTTTGCGGTTTTGTGTAAAAGGTTGTTTCTAATACTTCTTCTTGAAGTTTTTCTTGCGTTTCATGTTGTTGCGCTGTGCGTTTGCATTGTACTGCGGACGGAATGTCTTTATCTCCTTCTCCTGAATATCTATTCTGCCGCCTGAATATTCGCGCAGGTCGTCGTATATCTGACTGTCGTCTACCGTATCCTTGTTCCACAGCAGATAGACTTTTTTCATCTGTATGGTTATCAGCCAAATGAGATAATCTTTCTCCTCTCCATCCTCCATTTCGCAGGCATAAGCTATCATTCTTTCTACAAAACGGCCGTAGTGTCTGTTCTTTACTTCGCCCTTGACGTAAGGTATCTGTGTGGGCGGTTCTGTAAATTCCTCCTTGCGGATAACTTCGCAGGGGTAGTCTATGTCAAGACTGAAATCCGACATTATGGCAAGGTGATCCCACAGTTTTCTTCGTGTTTCGGGAGTATCCTTGGCAGTAGGGAACATTCCGCTCATTATGCTGATGATTGTCTCGGCGCACTCCTGACGTTTTTCTCTATCTTCGATGGTCAGTGCATGGTCGACCATCTTCTGTACTGCGCGACCATATTCAGGCAGAGGCAATCGTTTTTTCTTGGTATTGTATTCCATCATGGCTTTGGGGCGTTTATTGCATTTTCAACAGGTCTTTCGACTTTGTTGCTACAAAATTTTTCAAATAGAAGGGTTCGAAATAGGCTGCATCCTCGAATTTTTCGTCGAGCCATGCCCTCTCGGCGAGCGGCATCATCCACTTTGCAAGCGGGTTTTTGTATTTGTCGAGGAAGTGTGCGTTCTTGTGGGTTATTATCGAACGGCATTTTTCGGCTCCGTTGCCAAAGAAGTATACAGGGTGCTTGTCAAGCACTTCGAGGAAACTCTCTTCGGTTACCACTTCGGCGCGTGTCTCCACGCACACATTGAGGGCGCGGTCGTAGATTGTCGCATATACCTCGTAGCGCCTTGCATCTATCATGGGACAGAGAAGAGCTTCGTCGGGCAGGTCATCGCGGAAAAGTACGGGCACTGCCATTATCTTGGTTGTAGGCAAGGCTATCAGAGGTATTTCGCGGCCGTAGCATACGCCTTTAGCCGTTGAACTTGCTATTCTAAGGCCCGTGTACGAGCCGGGTCCGCAGCTCAATGCCACTGCGTCTATTTTCATTGCCCTGCTGTCGGCAGTGGATATTGCCTCTTCCACAAAGGGAGCAAGCACTTGTGCATGTGTAAGTTCCTTCTCGCTGATGCGATTGAAAAACACCTCTCCGCTCTCGCTGAGGGCTACCGAGCAGACCTCGGTGGATGCTTCTATATTCAGTATTACAGCCATCTGTTTATTCTGTTTCTGGTATTTGGTTACGACACTCCTGTGCAGAGCACGCATATCATACGACAAAGATAGTAATTATAATGATTACACAATAAATAAAAATAGCGAAAAAAAGTTATAGGTACAGAAAAATAGTCGGTTTTTATTGTGAAACAGAGGCCTGTTATTTGATTTTGCCGCAGAGATGCCGTATATTTGTCGGATAAACATCTTTGGTTTAAAGAACCAATCCTAAAAAAGTCAAAAAAAATGATATACTCCATGACCGGTTACGGCAAGGCTGTAACCCAGTTTCAGAATAGAAAAATTTGTGCTGAAATCCGCTCGCTGAACGGCAAGTCGATGGATCTTTCAACAAGAATGGCCGCACAGTACCGAGAAAAAGAGATGGAGATACGCACCCTCATATCCGGTCGCCTCGAACGTGGCAAGGTAGACTTTTCGCTGTGGGTTGAACAGGGAGACTGCGCTGTTGCAATCCCCTCGATAAACATCAGCGCCATGCAGAACTACATCGAGCAGATGAAAGCTGCATCCGAACAGACAGGCATTGCAATGCCCGACAATCTGATGGAAATACTCATACGCATGCCCGAAGTAGTTTCAAACAAAGAGGTCTACGAACTTACTGAAGAGGAGTGGATGGTTGCCCGCGCAACTATAGAGAAAGCCATCGACGAACTGATTGCATTCAGAAAGCAGGAGGGCGAAGCGCTTGCCAAGAAATTCAACGAAAAGATACAGAACATATCAGCCCTGCTCGCATCGGTCGAACCATACGAAAAAGAGCGCGTGGAGAAGATACGTTGCCGCATAACAGAGGCATTGGAGAACCGATTGCAGACAGAATATGACAATAACCGTCTGGAGCAGGAGCTTATATACTACATCGAGAAACTCGACATCAACGAAGAGAAACAACGCCTGACCAATCACCTCGATTACTTTATCTCCACCATGGAAGGCGAATACGGACAAGGCAAAAAGTTAGGATTCATAGCACAGGAGATGGGACGCGAGATAAACACTCTCGGCAGCAAAAGCAACCATGCCGAAATGCAGAACATCGTGGTCAAGATGAAAGACGAACTTGAGCAGATTAAAGAGCAAGTGCTCAATGTAATGTAAAATAAATTCACAAAAAGAGAGACGGATGAAAAACGGCAAAGTCATTATATTCTCGGCACCGTCCGGTTCGGGAAAATCTACATTAGTACGCTATCTGATGTCAAAGGACGACTCATTTGCATTCTCAGTGTCGGCCACAAGCCGCCCGCCCCGCGGAGAGGAACGCAACGGAGTGGAATACTTTTTCTTCACCCCCGAAGAGTTCCGCTCAAAGATAGAGAACAACGAATTTGTGGAGTACGAAGAGGTCTACACCGACCGTTTCTACGGAACACTGAAGTCGCAGGTAGAGAAGCAGTTGGAGACAAACAACATAATCTTCGACGTAGATGTTAAAGGGGGTTGCAACCTCAAGGATTTCTATGGCGACCGCGCACTGTTCATCTTCGTACAGGCACCCTCGATAGAGGAACTTCGCAACCGTCTCACAGGACGAGGAGACACCACTCCCGAAGAGATGGAGAAGCGCCTTGCCAAAGCCGAATACGAAATGAGTTTCGCCCCTCGCGCCGATGTTGTAATAATAAACGACCGACTCGAAAAGGCACAAGAGGAGCTCATGCTGATTGTAAATAAATTTATAAATGAGCAATAAGATACGCACAGCCCTTTTCGGAGGCAGTTTCGACCCCATACACAACGGGCACATTGCTCTCGCCCGCGCAGTACGTGAGCACGACCTCGCCGATGAGGTGTGGTTCCTTATAACCCCGCAGAACCCGCATAAACAGGGATGCAGACTGACCGGCGAGAACGAACGCCTGCAAATGGTGCAATGTGCACTTGATGGCGAAGAGAGGATGACGGCCAGCGACTTCGAATTCTCGCTTCCCCGACCGTCGTACACCATAAACACCCTGAATGCCCTCGAAAGAGCCTACCCCGACCGCGAATTTCTGCTACTCATGGGTGCCGACAACTGGAGAAAAATAGACAAATGGTACAAGGGTGATGAAATAATGTCGCGTTTCGGAATAATAGTCTACCCGCGCGACAACGATGAGACACTCCCCGCACTGCCCAACAATGTTAAATGGCTGCAATCGCCGCTCTACAATATAAGCTCAACTGAAATACGCGAAGCAATTGCACTGGGCAACGACATACAGGAGTGGTTGCATCCGTCCGTACTCGCCTACATAAAAGAAAAAGAACTATACAAATCCGAAAAATGAAAAGAACAATAATAGCACTGCTCACACTGCTGCCCACACTGTTGCCGGCACAAGAGAGCATTAGACTGTACGACGAAATGTGCGACAATCTGCAGGCCGTCTTCTGCGACCATCTCGAAGAGGCCGAAGTAAAATACATTGCCAGCTCCGCCGGACAATACACCGGACACCTCATAGACAACACCATATACGGATGGGGACACTACCTTGCCGACAACGGTTCGCAATGCTTCGGACAATACAGCCGCGGCAAATTCATGTTCGGCATAATAATGGAGAGCAGAACCGCCAAAGTGGGCAGCGAGACATCATACGTGGAGTATGACCTCACCACAGGCAAGGCTATACGCGTACACACAATCGAAGGTGATGCCGAATACACCGCAGAGCAGCTGCAACCCTACACATTCCAGAAGATAACATACAAGAACGGCGACGCCTACTACGGCGAGGTACGCAACGGACGCCGCCACGGCTACGGAATATACTATTGGACAAACGGCGACTTCTGGTACGGCAAATACCGCGAAGGCTACCGCCAAGGCTACGGAGCACTCTTCAAAGTCGACCGCAAGATATTCTACGGCAAATGGTTCGGCGACAAAAAGACCGAATAATCTGTCGGCACACGCCAACTCCAGCAATTTACACATTAGAAGCTGTTTGAATTTTATAGGAAAATAATTCCGGAATAAATATCAAGGGGGGGTCTATAAATTAGTTCGAGGCGATTTTTGAATTTATTTCGAGTATATTGTTTGTTTTTACGATGGCGCAACCTTTGTGTTGCAACTGAGTAAAAATGAAGAAGATGCCGAAATAAAACAAAAAGCGACCGAAATAGAGCACA
>JAFYLO010000130.1 GCA_017557045.1 Bacteroidaceae bacterium
AAATTCAAACAGCTTCAAAGAAACTTAAGAAATATTTTTACGGATGGGGTTGCACTCGTGTGGCTCCATCCGTTTTTATTGCTTTTGTACGTCGTTATCCACTATTTTTTTTGCCAATATGGGTGGCTGTGATTCTTATTTTTACTAAATTTGCTCGTTACAATGCTGAGAATGTTTGAATTGTTAAATTTTATTTAGTAAATTAAACTTTAACCATTGTCTCTGCGTCTAAGTAAGCATAACAAGGATTTTAAATTTACACACTATGAACAAATACGTCAAATGGGGTATAGTAACAGTTGCAGTTGCAGGTCTTGCGACTGTATTGGGTATACGCACCTTCACCCCTCAGGTAAATGAAGAGATCAAGGAGAAACCGGTTGCAGCAAAGGGCAAGCAGAGCCGCGACTTGAATGTTAAGGCCATTGTGCTTGAAGAGACTGAAATTTCGGACGAGTTTTTCGTCAGCGGCAGTATCCTGCCCGATGAAGAGGTGGATCTTTCGTTCGAAACATCTGGTAAGATTACCGATATATTCTTTAAAGAGGGTACGCACGTTTCCGAGGGTGACCTTCTGGCAAAAATCAACGATGCCCCCTTGCAGGCCGAACTGAAGAAACTTAAATCGCAGTTGAAACTATATACCGACCGTCTCTACCGTCAGAATGCTCTGCTCGAAATTGAGGCGGTAAGTCAGGAGGCTTTCCAGGAGGCTGAGACCAACCTTGCAACCCTCCAGGCTGAGATTGACAAGGTAACGGCAAATATTGAACTCACAGAGCTTCGTGCGCCCTTTGACGGTATCATTGGTCTGCGACAGGTGAGTCAGGGTACTTATGCATCGCCCACCACTGCTGTTGCCAAGTTGACAAAGACCAATCCTCTGAAAATAGATTTTGCGGTGCCCGAAAGATATGCCGGTACACTGAAGGCGGGTACTCCCCTTACATTTACCGTCGAGGGAGACCTAAAGGAGAAAAATGCTGAAATCTATGCGGTGGATTCTCATGTGAACAGCGAGACACGTACATTCGGCGTGCGTGCACTGTACGATAATTCCGACGGCCGTCTCTATCCGGGACGATATGTAAGCGTGGCGCTCACCACTCAAACCTTCGAGAAGACACTTGCAATTCCCAGTCAGGCTATTGTTTCGGAAATGGGTATCGATAAGGTGTTCCTCTACAAGAGCGGAAAGGCTGTGCCTGTGGAGATAAAGAAGGGTGTGCGCACAGAATCGCTCGTACAGGTAATTGACGGTCTCTCTGTGGGTGATACTGTAATTACCACAGGTACTATGCAGTTGCGCACAGGACAGAAGGTTATTCTCGACAATGTTAACAAATAAAATTCAAGGAGGAAGAGTATGAATATTTCCGAACTTAGCATACGGCGTCCGGTACTTGCAACCGTGTTGACGCTGATAATAGTGCTTTTCGGCCTTATCGGATATGCGAGCCTCGGTGTTCGTGAGTATCCGTCGGTCGACAATCCTATTATCTCTGTATCCTGCTCCTACCCCGGAGCCAATGCTGATGTTATCGAGAATCAGATAACCGAGCCGCTCGAACAGAATATCAATGGTATTCCCGGTATCCGTTCACTCACCAGTGTGAGTCAGCAGGGACAGAGCCGCATCACTGTGGAGTTTGAACTTTCAGTGGACCTTGAAACAGCTGCCAACGACGTGCGCGATAAGGTGTCGCGTGCACAGAGATTCCTGCCCCGCGATTGCGACCCTCCTACAGTGTCAAAGGCCGATGCAGATGCTATGCCTATCCTTATGGTGGCGATACAGAGCGAGAAGCGTTCGCTGCTCGAAATAAGCGAAATCGCCGACCTTACCGTAAAGGAGCAGTTGCAGACTATCCCCGAAGTGAGCAGCGTTTCCATCTGGGGTGAGAAGCGTTACTGTATGCGTCTGTGGCTCGATCCTGTGAAGATGTCGGGTTACGGTGTAACACCTATGGATGTGAAGAATGCGTTGGATAAAGAGAATGTGGAGTTGCCGTCGGGTAGTATCGAGGGCGACAATACTGAACTTGCGATACGTACTCTGGGACTTATGCACACTACCGATGAGTTCAACAATATTGTTATCAAGCACAACGAGGGTAGGGTGATACGCTTCAGCGACATTGGACGTGCCGAGCTTAGCGCACGCGACCTCAAGAGCTATATGAAGATGAACGGTGTGCCTATGGTGGGTGTTGTAGTGATTCCCCAGCCGGGTGCTAACCACATTAACATTGCCGAGGCTGTCTACGACCGTATGGAGAAGATGAAAAAGGACTTGCCCGATGATGTTACGTATAACTACGGATTCGACAATACACGCTTCATCCGCGCCTCAATCAACGAGGTTAAGAGCACTGTTTACGAGGCGTTTATCCTTGTGATTATCATTATTTTCCTCTTCCTGCGCGACTGGCGTGTAACGCTTGTTCCCTGTATTGTTATTCCTGTGTCGCTTGTGGGAGCCTTCTTCATCATGTATGTGTGCGGATTCTCTATCAACGTCCTTTCGATGCTTGCCATAGTGCTCTCTGTGGGACTTGTGGTGGACGATGCGATTGTGATGACCGAGAATATTTACATACGAATAGAGCGCGGAATGCGTCCGATTGCAGCCGGAATCGATGGTGCGAAGGAGATTTTCTTTGCGGTAATTTCTACTACAATCACCCTGCTTGCGGTGTTCTTCCCTATTGTCTTCATGGAGGGAACAACAGGTCGCCTTTTCCGCGAATTCAGTTTCGTGGTTGCCGGTTCGGTAATAATTTCTTCATTTGCGGCGCTTACCTTTACTCCCATGCTCGCTACAAAATTGCTTGTGCGCCGCGAGCAGCAGGGATGGTTCTACCGCAAGACCGAGCCTTTCTTCGAGGGTATGAACCGCTATTATGCACGCAGTCTCAACTGGTTCTTGCGTCGTCGCTATGTCTCTATCGTGATTATGGTGCTTGCGTTCATCGGCATCGGATGGTTGTGGAGCACTATCCCTTCGGAAATGGCACCGCTTGAGGACCGTTCAAGTATCACCATCCGCACAATGGGTGCCGAGGGTGTAACATACGAATATATGCGCGACTACACTGAAGACATTACCCTGATGGCCGACTCTTTGATGCCAGATGCTGCTTTTATCACATCGCGTGTGTCGAACGGTGGCGGTAACATTCAGATTACACTGAAGGACTTGCAACAACGCGATTATACTCAGATGGAGGTTGCCGAAAAACTTTCAAGAGCAGTGCGTACAAAGACCGATGCGCGTGCATTTGTGCAGCAGCAGTCTACATTCGGCAGCCGTCGTGGAGGTATGCCTGTGCAGTATGTGCTTCAGGCTACCAGCATAGAGAAATTGCAGGAGGTGCTTCCTAAATTCATGGCAAAGGTTTATGACAGTCCTATATTCCAGATGGCCGATGTCGACTTGAAATTCAGCAAGCCTGAGTTGCGCATTGAGATTAACCGCGAAAAGGCCAACCTTATGGGTGTGAGCACAAGGGATATTGCGCAGACACTGCAATATGGGCTCAGCGGCCAGCGTTTGGGTTATCTTTACCTCAATGGCAAGCAGTATGAGATTGTTGGCGAAATCAACCGTCAGCAGCGTAATACTCCTGCCAATCTGAAATCTATTTATATGCGTAGTACTGATGGCGAAATGATACAGATGGAGAATCTTGTGGAGCTTATCGAGGGTATTGCGCCTCCGAAGCTCTATCGTTACAACCGCTTCGTGTCGGCTACCATCTCTGCCGGATTGGCAGAGGGAAAGACCATAGGCGACGGACTTGACGAAATGGACAAGATTGCTGCAAACACTCTCGATGATACCTTCCGTACGGCTCTTGCCGGTGACTCTAAAGAGTTCCGCGAAAGTTCGTCGAGTCTTATGTTTGCATTTGCGCTGGCGCTTGTACTCATTTATCTGATTCTTGCCGCACAGTTCGAGAGCTTTAAGGATCCGTTCATCATCATGCTAACTGTGCCTCTCGCCATTTGCGGAGCACTTATATTCATGTCGTTCGGCGGACAGACGATGAACATCTTCAGTCAGATTGGTATAATCATGCTCATTGGTCTTGTGGCAAAGAACGGTATTCTTATTGTGGAATTTGCCAATCAGAAGCAAAAGGCAGGTGTAGACAAGATGATGGCGATTCGTGATGCATCGGTACTCCGTCTGCGCCCCATCCTCATGACAAGTGCATCGACCATCCTCGGACTTCTGCCGCTGATGTTTGCCACAGGCGAAGGATGTAACGGCCGCATAGCAATGGGTACTGCAGTTGTAGGAGGTATGCTCATCTCCACAATGCTCACTATGTACATTGTACCTACAATATATTCATTCGTATCAACCAACCTCGTAAATAAAAAACAGCAATAATGAAATTAAATAGATTTATATATACAGCCGCGCTTCTCTTTGCGGCGATGTATGCTTCGGCTCAGGAGGCCAACAGCCTGAAGGCTTGTCTCGAAAAGGGATTGGAAAACAACTATTCGCTGCGCATAATCCGCAACAAACAGCAGGTAGCCGAAAATAATGCTACATGGGCCAATGCGGGAATGTTGCCTAAGGCCGACATAAGTGCAGGGTACAGTGGTACGCTCGACAACAGCAACAGCACTGCGCGTGAGGATGGCTCTGTCAGCAAGATGCGCAATATAAACGACAACACTTTGCGCGCGGGAGTTGATGTGCAGTGGAAGATTTTCGATGGATTCAAGATGCAGGCCGATTACAACCGTTTGCGCGAACTTAAATTGCAGAGTGAGACTCAAACCCGTCTGGCGGTTGAGGATTATGTGGCTAAGTTGACTGCCGAGTATTACAACTTTGTGCAGCAGCGTGCCCGTATGCGTAACCTTAATCATGCTGTGCAACTTTCGCGTGAACGCCTGCGAATAGTGCATGCAAGATATGCGATTGGTGACAATTCGCGCCTTGATCTTCTTCAGGCACGCGTGGACTTCAATGCAGACAGTGCGGAGAGCGTAAAACAGAATGAGATGCTTGCAACATCGCGCATACGCTTGCAGGAACTTATGGCAGAGCGTAATATCGACAATGCTTTTGTTGTTGCCGACACTTTGGTGGATGTCAATCGTCCGCTTAACTTCGATAAGTTGTGGGAATTGACCATGCGTAGCAATGCTTCGTTGCTGATTGCTGCACAGGACAAGAAGATTGCAGAATCGGATTTGAGAAGCATCCGCTCGCGCGACTATCCCTATTTGAGTCTTAATGCCGGATACGGTATAACACAGAACAAATATGAGACCGGTGCTACAGAGAAACGCAAGCAGTGGGGTGCCGACTTTGGTGTAACCATGGGATTCAAACTCTTCGATGGCAACAGGGGCCGTGAGCGCCGCAATGCGAAGATTGCTATACAGAATGCCGAACTTGCCATGCAGGAGCTTGAGCTTACGCTGTATGCCGACCTCTGCGACTTGTGGCAGGCATACGAAAACAACAAGAAATTGCTTGCGCTTGAAAAGATGAATGTGATTGCCGCACGCGAAAACTACGCTATTGCACATGAGAGATACCTCTTGCGCGACCTCTCGGGTATTGAGATGCGCGAGGCTCAGAAGAGCCTTCTCGATGCGGAGGAGCGTATTCTTGTGGCTGAATATAACACCAAATTGTGTGAAATTTCACTGCTTCAGTTGAGCGGTACCATAATGGTATATTTGGAATAAACTATGAAGGAGATTATATTGCAGACAACCGTCAAGGTATGCAGATATGAGGAGTTGGACGAGGAGGATCGATTCCTTGTTGATATGGCCCGCAATGCTGCCAAGAGCAGTTATGCGCCCTATTCGCGTTTCAATGTCGGTGCTGCGGTGAAACTCGATTGGGGTACGATAATAACCGGTAGCAATCAGGAGAATGCTGCCTATCCTTCGGGCCTCTGTGCCGAACGTGTGGCGCTTTTCAGCGCAGGGGCGCAATATCCTGCAAGAGCAGTGGATACGTTGGTTATTGCAGCCCGAAATGCCGATGGTGAACTGTCGCGTCCTATAGCTCCTTGCGGTGCTTGCCGTCAGGTGATGCTGGAAGTGGAGTCGCGACATAAGCGTGCCATGCGTCTAATTCTTTTCGGAACGGATTGTTGTTATATTATTGAGGGTGGTGCAAAGGAGTTGTTGCCTCTCTCTTTCGATTCGGGATTTTTGGAAGGGTAGTCATACCTTGATGTATTGATAAATATTTCGCCCTCATTACTGACTCAACGAGTAGTAGTGAGGGCGAAATTTATGGTTGCGGAACTGTGTTATTTAATTATTGGTGTCTGGTAAACGTATTTAATTCTTTTAAAATTCGATATTTAAGCTTGTATAAGCCCCTATCCCTTTTTTGATACAAATTTGAGTGCAATGGTTTAAACTCCTCCTCTTGGATAAGAGGAGGTGGATTCAAACGCAAAAGCGTTTGAAGACGGAGGAGTTTGAAACTATTGCTTGTGTTTTTATTCAAACTCCCTCCCCCTTTGAGTAGAGGGTGACCCAAAAGTGTTAAAGGGTCACCCTCTCTGCTTTTATTGCATTGAATCTGTTTTTTCGGGATATTTTTTAAAAAAATATAGCTATTCCTTTGAATTTCATTGGAATAGCTATTGTT
>JAFYLO010000131.1 GCA_017557045.1 Bacteroidaceae bacterium
GTACCGAATTGCCGCGCCTCAAAATGAATATAAAATAACAAAAAAGAACATTGAATATGCTTAACGAAAAACTCTATAGCACAGCGGTTTAGCATTTTGTTATATAGAAGGAGTGCCGAACGCAAGTGAGGTCTTCCTATTTTCCGAGGAAAAAGTTCGGAGGAGGTTCTTAACCTATCGTATAGCAATAAACCGTTCTACGCGAGGAAAACCCCTCCGTCTTCAAAAAACTTTGTTTTTCAATAGACCTCGCAAGCTCGGCACTCCTTAGGAAAGCTAAAGCTTTCGTCGTCGCAAAGCTCGTGCCAGCGAGTACAATGCGAGCTTGCTTGCAATTGTAAACGAGCGCAGCCGAGCTTCGCATAAAGCAAACATTGCTTATTACGCAATGTCCCCTTTAAGGGCAGGAGCTTTTTTAATAAGCTTTTTTGCTGATATTTAAAAGCATAGCATATATTGATTTAAAATAAATGTGTCCAAAGATTAGCTTAAAGGGCAGGAACTTTTTAGAATAGTTTTTTATCCATTGAAGGATGGGGGTGTACTTTTTAGGTATAATATCGCATAATCATATTGATTTAATCTCTCCTTTTATAGTCCAAATGCCATTCTGCCGGTTCTTTTGCCCGTTGATTGACATTGTGGCTATTATTGTACTGTCGTCAATTTGAGTAATCGAGTTCCATAATGCCTGTGCATCGGCAGGCAGGGTGGGGACGGGTGTGGAGCATTTTTTGAAATTGCGTGCCTCCTTGTCGCCTATATACACCTGTATGTTGGCGAATCGTTCGTTTCTTCCTTCTCGCCCTTCTGTCGATTGTATCGAGAGCAGCGTGTGGCTGTTTCCCAAGTTTATAAGGTAGGGCGCTCCTGCGTATATTGTGTCGTGAAGCGAGTATCCTCCAACGAGTACCGCTTCTCTGCGGGAATCGTCTGCCGACACGTAACCATCCTTCCAACTGTCCGATGTGCGTACAATCACCGGCTTGAATGCTCCTTTTATGCCATTGTCTTCTATGGCAATGGCTATCTGCTTGCTGTGGGGCAGGTAGATGGGCGAGGGCATCCCGTCGCGGCAGCCTTTGCGGAATGATACCTTTTCGGCCTCTGTCCATGTGTCGCAGTCGTTAAAAGAACGTATAAGGCTTATCTCTTGTTCGTCGCTGTGAGGGTAGGGGGCCTCATTTGCGAAATAAACATGAACCTCATCGTCGGGCAGTTGCAGAGCAATAGGCTCCCAACATCCGTTCTTGAAGTCGGTGCCTGCAATATACAGGTCATGAGCTTTGCTCCAACTGTTGCCGCCATCATCCGATGTCGCGTACATTATTTTATATGGCAGTTGCGTACCCGAATGTGGGCGGGCGTTCCACATGTAAAGCAATTTGTCGCTTGCAAGTTCCAGCAGTTCGCAATTTGTGAAGGTGTACCCTTCGCACTCTGCTATCTTTTCGGGTGCGCTCCAACTGTTGCAGTGGTCCTCGCTGTAGCGGATGAGTGCTGCATTGCCGGCATTGTGGACCAGTGCGTGTCGTTCTCCTACAGGCTTAATGCGTGCATACACTCCGCTGGTTACGAATTGCAACGATTCTTCCTGCCACCTGATTGCAATATCTTTGCGAGGGCAGCATTGGACCAATAAAAAGGCAATTGCGAAAAGCAGTATGGGGTTCTTCATTTTTCGTGTGGTAAATGCGAAGGCGAATTTAATAAAAAATGGTTATATGTATATTATGCGGTTCTATAAATTAACGTGAATTCGAAAATCACATTCTGCACGGCTGTTCGGATTGTGAGGTTGCATTTTGGCTATTTGTAAAAAAACATTACCTTTGCAAATTCAAACTTAAGTGTTGCTTACAATTCCGAAATAAATTTAAACAGCTTCTAAAATGATGAAACACTTTGTATATTTCATAACACTGATTACCTTTTTGGGGGTATTGTCATGTAGCGAGAATGAAACTTCCGTTGCGTATGTTCCTGTTGCGCCTGATTATAGCGATGAAGGAATGTGGTATAATGTAATGAATGATAATGGAGAGGGGGTAGATGTGTTCTATGTGGTCTCCACATGGGAATTTGACTGGTATACAGAAAATAATATCGTATCCCACCATGCTGATGTCTTCAATCCGACTCATCGGGAAAATATGGATATCGAAATTAAGAAGATTGCTGCATACATGGCAGATGGCAATAATTTCTATTCTCCTTATTACCGCCATATTACCCTTGACACTTGGGCTACACTGGATGAGGATATCATCAACGAACGTTTCCATGAGGTTGCATTCGAGGACATCAGGAATGCCTTCGATCACTTCAGGACCAACTATAATAATGGCCGTCCTTTTATCCTTGCCGGATTCAGCCAGGGAGGTAAGGCAGTAGTTGAACTCATAAAGATTATGCCCGAAGAAATGCGTAAACGTATGGTAGCTGCCTATGTGCTTGGATATAAGGTAACACCGGATGATGTGAATCAGGCTCCTTGGCTTGTTGCAGCAAAGGACTCTATTGACACCGGTGTGGTCATCTGCTATAACTCTGTAAGTGATGTGAAGTATATAAAGCCTGTAATCAGTGCGCCTAATGCGATGTGCATCAACCCTGTAAACTGGCGTACGGATTCTGTTCCTGCCATCCTGCATGATACTGTCACTGTTACACTGTCGCCTGAGCACAATGTCCTTGTTCTCAATGGCTTTGACGGCAGTCATCTTACCAA
>JAFYLO010000132.1 GCA_017557045.1 Bacteroidaceae bacterium
CTTTATTTGACAATATGCAGTATAAGCCGCAATTCGCGCATAAATCGGTTCAGAATATTGCAGTTTTCTATACACATAATCTCGTTCTTCTCACGTTTGAGCGACACATGCGCAACATCTGCGAGAGCCTTGTTCAGCGCACTGAATGCCACATTGAAGCTCTTGCGTCCCGACTCCTCCATGTGCCCCTTCCAGCAAGTCTCTATAATATCATGTATCTTCACGTAGCCTTTGCTCTCGATGAGCATTTGCAATATGATTAATTCATTGCCGCTTAGATTCTTTCTCTCGCCGTTGCTGCATAGCACCACCTTTTCGTTCAGCAGCACAAAAGCATCGCCAATGAAGATAATCTCCTTGTTGATATTCTCAACATAGAGCCACACAATGCCCCTGAACAACATGAACAGCAGATAGACGGCAAAAATTACCGTCAGCAGAATCAGTATAATGCCCAGTCGCGAGAATATCAGTGCGAATGGCACATCCACAAAGCCAACAACCGAAACAAGATCGATGTGCGAAATGCGGGCAGTGTCTGTCCTGAATGCAGCATCGAAGTCCATTGTGCGGCTGGTGTCCGACACAGCCGTGGCATCGGCGTTCAGCGAATCTTTAGTAGGGAACACCTCGCGCAACTCCTTTTTAATAAGTATAAGCGCTGTCTCCACATCGATGCCGTTGCGACTCAGCTGATTGTTCCACAGCGAGTCAGCAACCGCAATGTCGTATAAGCCCTGAGAGACAAGCTCAAGATTGCTCTGCTTCATCTTATGTTGCAGATAGCTCTTTTCGTAAATATGCTTGCCGGGGACAGTGCAGTTGCCATGATAGTCGCTTATCACCCTATATTTGCTGCAACGGTCGGTCTTATATTCACTTGTGTATATTTCGGGGATTGTAATCTTCATCTTTTTTACCGTCCTTATCGAGTCGCACCAATAGGGTGCTTCGCGCAAGAAAAATCTGTTAGCCTCGCTCTCGATGTTGTGCTTTTCGCTATTGTATAAATATAGCACAGCCGACAGGTATGCTGCTGTCGGCAACAACAAATATAGCAAGAGCATCACAATCCTGTTAGGCTTGTATATCCACTTTCTGTTCTTATCTGTCATGTATCTGTACTTTATAGAACTCCCTTTAACGCTGTGATAAAAAATCCTTACACGAATGTATCGTGCCACAATCATGCAAAGATATGATATTAGTCGCTATGTCCGCAAAAATCCCCGATAAATCTCGATAAAAGTTTATAATGTGGCGAATGAATAGCAAGTTTTATTGCCGTTTATCCAATGTTTCTATTCGATATTTTATATTTGTGGCGAAAAAAATATTACCTCAGAGGAAAATATTAAAAATATATAGTGGTAAAATAATTCAACATGCGTTTTAAGAGTCTCCCGGAAATGTCTGCTGTTTTCCGGGAGGCTGCCACAACTTTATTAAGAAGCTGTGATGCGCTCAAAATAAAACCTATTATGAATCTATACACATCGGTCTTCGCTTATGTATGTTCAATAGGATTATATAATGGCATTGTAAATGCTGATACTCAAAACGCCCGCATTGCAAATGCGGACGGACAAGAGACCCCACGAAACCTGAGGGTAGGTACTGAAAGCCCAGCAAAGGGCGAAATTATAAAGCGTAGTCCGTTAGGGCTACGAATAAAGCACAAAATACGTATAGCCCTGAAAGGGGCGACACAAAAACGAGATTGTTTAACATGAAACGAATACTCTACATATTAGCAATAGCCTTGTCAATCCTCGCCTGTACCGACGACATTGACAAGAGCAACCGTTTCACCTTCACGGGTGAAACGATGGCGGATTTTTTGCTCAACCGTAGCGAAAAGTATTCCCACATGATTACCCTGCTGGAGCGTGCCGGCCTTTTAAGCCTGCTTAACACCTACGGGCAATACACCCTCTTCCTGCCCGACAATGCTTCAATAGAAAAATTTGTGGCAGAAAAGGACAGCGTCTATCATGCAACCATTGGCACTTCGAAGTTTATAAATACCGGTATATCTTCTCCGCTCGTTGATGAACTAAGCGACTCCATGGCCAATGTAATAGCTCGTATGCACCTTATAGACCGGGGGTACCGTATGGCTGATTTTGGCGAAGGCGCAATCGGAAAATGGAACTTTGTGGACAAGATACTGTCTATAAATTATAAAGTGGTGGATGAACGCTTCTATATAATGCTGAACAACCATTCGGCAATAATCGATGGCGACAACGAAGTGGAAAACGGCTTTGTGCACATAATAGACAAACCGCTCGACACCAAGCATACGACCATTGCCAACCATATAATGGAGCATAAATTCTTTTCCATCTTCAGCCGTGCCATCGGCGAGACAGGATTCAATTATTCCATTGCCGATTACATAGACTATGCATATAAGTTCCCCGACGACATTTCATCCTATTTTCCCAAGCAGAAGTATATCAAGTACACTGCATTTGTGGAGCCTGATGAGGTGTTTCGCGCTAACGGCATCCACACTCTCGACGACCTTAAAGCCTTTGCCGAGAAGTGGTACGGCACCGAGGATAGGGATAATCCGCGCAGCCCTAAGAATGCGTTGCACAAATTTGTGGCCTATCATTTTGTGGAGGGCGAAATTGCATATAACAGGATAGTGCCGTCGCGCTCAGGCTTGAATAACGAATACTACGATGATGTGTGCTCTACCGGCCACGACCTTTACAACTACTTTGCCACCATGCAGGGCACGCTGCTCAAGGTGCTCAAGCCGCTGAGTACCACCGATGGGCTGAATATATACATCAATTACTCAAAGCGCACAGTCCCATACAACTACGAAATGCGCAAACATCTGAACGTGCGTATAATGGAGCTGACCGAATTTACAAGAATGAACGAGGAGTATGCCGATTTTGTGCCTGTGGCAGCAAACGGCATCATACACCCTATAGATAAGATTCTCGTTTACAACGAGGACGAAATGGCAGGAAACATACTCAACGAGCGTATGCGTTTCGATGCTGCTGCACTGTTTCCCGAACTGTCGAGCAACAACATCTGGCAAAATGAATCTATGGAATTTCCCGGAGACTATTGCAAGGGTATCAAAAGATACGGAACGGAGAGGTATTTGGGCTATATTTGCCCCTATCCCTTTTATAATTGTGATTGCATACCATTTACCAACCGCTTCGATTGGGCTATAAAACTGCCGCCCGTACCGAGCAGGACATACGAAATAAGAATAAATGTTCAATTGCTTCCTGAACCTATACTTAGAAATCGAGAAGATGCAGCGATGCAATTGTATCTCGATGATGTTGTATGCGATGTTCCTTTGAATCTGGACTTGGCTGCGATAGACGAGCGTGTGGGATGGATAGCTGACAATGAAACATACGACAATGGTGCCGAAAATGATAAACTCCTAAGGAATAAGGGATGGATGAAGGCACCCGATAGTTATTGCAGCAGCGATTATTACGGCTATCTCCCGGCAAGGGACGCTCCCTTGTATGTGCGTAAAATAATAACGAGGGAGCATCTTACGGATGGGGAACATTGGCTCCGCTTCAGAAATCTTTCGGAGGATGCCTATAGTCTCGAAAATTATTACAATGTATGTTATTATATGCTTGACTACATAGAGATTGTTCCACTGCACATTGTCAGCGACCCCACGAAGCCCGAAGACAGACACTAAATACCACATAAAGCCCTGTAAGAGGCAATATTATAAAGCGTAGTCCGTAAGGGCTATGAATGAAAATCAAAAACCAACAAAGCCCTGTAAAGGGCGACACAATAACGAGGTACAATGAACACGGCAGATAAGACAAAAATTACAGCTTCGCTCATCGTAAAAATAACTATATTTGAAAAAGTGCAAATAAACAGAAGAATTTGAATGAAGATGCAAGTAAATTTTCAAACTCCTCCGGCCTGACGGCCACCTCCTCTTATCCAAGAGGAGGAGTATAAAAATAACACGAAAAATGACACAAATGAAACGAATACTCTACATATTAGCAATAGCCCTATCAATCGTCGCCTGCACCGACGAGATTGACAAGAGCAACCGTTACACCTTCACAGGTGAGACGATGGCAGACTTCTTGCTCAACCGCAGCGAGAAATACTCCCACATGATTACCCTGCTGAAACGTGCCGGCCTTTTCAGTCTGCTTAACACCTACGGGCAATACACACTCTTTCTGCCAGACAACACAGCTGTGGAAAAATACCTTGCCGAGCAGGACAGCATATACTGGGCAACAAAGGACACCCCCGGATTCATAAACACCGGAATAACCTCGCCGCTTTTGGAGGAGCTTAGCGACTCGATGGCAAACGTGCTGTCGCGCACCCACCTTGTAGAGACCATGCACATGATGGCAGAGATGGGCGAAGGCGCTCTCCCGTCGCGTAACTTCAATTACCGTTTCTTAGGCATCAATTATGTTGTCAAGGGCGAACAGTATTACATAATGCTCAACAACAGCGCAGCAATAATCGCCGGCGACAATCAGGTAGAAAATGGAGTAGTGCATATAGTAGATGAGGTAGTCGTTCCCTCGCAGAAGAATGTCCCCGAACTCATAGGTTCGTACAGTTTCTTCAGCATCTTTGCAGATGCACTCTACCTGACAGGCTTCCGCGTCTCGCTGACGCTTGAAAATGATGACAGCTACGATGCTGACAATTATAAGTTTCAGGATGATAAAACTTTTGGAGCTTGGGTTACTTCTCCCCCGACACGTTTTTATAAATACACAGGCTTCATTGAGACCGACGAGGTGTTCCGCAGCTACGGCATCAACGATGTGAACGACCTGCGTGCCTTTGCCGAAAAGTGGTACGGCACCGAGGATAGGGACAGCCTGACAAGTCCGCGCAATGCGCTGCATAAATTCGTTGCCTACCACTTTGTGCCGCGCGAAATGCCGCACAACCGGATAGTGCCCTACGGTGCAATCGACGGATTCGATATTGACACGAAGATGCCAACGAAATTCGACCGCTACGACTATTTCGAGACTATGCAGGGCACAATGATGAAGGCAATGAAGCCCATGAGCCGTCCCGATGGAAGGGATACGTTCATAAATTACAATATGCGCGAATCACCTTTCAACACAGATATGCACCGCCATCTGAGTGTGCGCGTGATTCCGCTCACCGAGTTTGTAGCTTCGCATGAGGAGTATGCCCGATTTGACCAGATGGCGACCAACGGCGTTGTGCACCCCATAGACAAGATACTCATTTACAACGAGGACGAGATGTTCGGCAACATACTCAATGAGCGCATAAGGATAGATGTGCTCAGTCTGCTTCCCGAACTCCAATGTAACGGTTGCAGATATAACCCGGCGCAAGTGTTCTATAAAAATTATCTGCCCAATGGGTACAGCAAGAATTTGAGCGTGAGAGAAGGAGTTGTGCAGTATGGTAACGGACTTTTCATGGGTGGATCTATTCATTGCAGTAGGTTCTTTGATTTCGAATTGACACTTCCTCCACTTCCGTCGCGCGTGTACGAGGTGAGGGTTGGAATGACGCAACCGGTGACTTTCATTGGTGTCATGATAGATTTTCCTTGTCAGGTATATATTGACGGAAAAGTGGAAGGCGACCCTTTCAGAGTTACTTATTTGGATGTTTCAAGCAGATGGGAGGGGAATTTTACCGGTTATGTGCCCGATGACGAAACATACGACAATGGATTGGAAAATGACAAATTCATGCGTCTTAAAGGGTGGATGAAGGCACCAATGTCACTTTATACAACTAACAGTGATGGTTATATGTGCGCAAGAGACAATAAAGCCAATATAAGGAGAATTATTACAAAAAAGAGGTTCGACGGTGGCCACCATAAGATAAGATTCAGGTATATCGGTGAATTTAGCGTGGATGCCATGATAGATTATCTCGAATTTGTGCCGTTGCATATAATCAGCGACCCCACGAAGCCTGAGGATAGGTACTAAAAGCCCAGCAAAGGGCGAAATTATAAAGCGTAGTCCGTTAGGGCTACGAATAAAGCACAAAACACGTATAGCCCTGCAAGGGGCGATATAAAAACGAGATTGTTTAAGAGAACTACCCTTAACATGAAACGAATACTCTACATATTAGCAATAGCCCTATCAATCCTCGCCTGCACCGACGACATCGACAAGAGCAACCGTTACACCTTCACCGGTGAGACGATGGCAGACTTCTTGCTCAACCGCAGCGAGAAGTACTCCCACATGATTACCTTGCTGAAGCGTGCCGAGCTTTTCAGCTTACTGAATACATACGGACAA
This sequence comes from Bacteroidaceae bacterium, assembly GCA_017557045.1. Taxonomy (GTDB): domain Bacteria; phylum Bacteroidota; class Bacteroidia; order Bacteroidales; family Bacteroidaceae; genus HGM04593. The sequence goes on from JAFYLO010000132.1 coordinate 6,318, forward strand.
TTCACACTGTTCCTGCCCGACAACGAGGCAGTAGAAAAGTATATACAAGAGCAGGACTCAATTTATTCGACAACGAAAGATACCGAAGCTCCCATATATACAGGTATAACCTCGCCATTCGTCGAGGAACTCAGTGACTCTATGGCTAATGTCATAGCTCGTATGCACCTGATTGAGAAGAACTATCACACGGCAGAATTTGGCGAAGGAGCAATAGGCAAATGGAATTTCAACCACAGGACATTGGTTGTCAGTTACAAGGTTGTTGATGAACGTTTCTACATTATGCTCAACAACAGTGCAGCCATAATCGATAGCGACAACGAAGTAGAGAATGGTATTGTACACGTAATAGATAAGGTTATAGACCCGGAATACAAGACTGTAGCCAACCAAATTTCGGAATTTCGTTTCTTTAGCTTATTCCACAGCGCCATTGCAGAGACAGGTTTTTCCAATGCCGTTTCTGAGAAATTCTGCCGCGACAGCGAATCATTCAAAGAAGAATTGCAGAATTACTGGAAACTGAACCCTAACAGGTATATAAAATTCACTGCATTCGTAGAGCCGGATAAGGTATTCAACGAAAATGGCATATACTCCCTTGACGACCTTAAGGCTTTTGCCGAAAAGTGGTACGGTACCGAGGCAAAAGGTAACTATAAGGATCCAAAGAATGCGCTGTACAAATTTGTGGCCTATCACTTTGTGGAGGGAGAGATTCCTTACAATAGAATAGTCCTTTCAAAATCCGGTACATGTGCGGATTTTGACAAATATTATGTTGCCGGTCACGATCTTTACAACTACTATCCTACAATGCAGGGTACACTGATGAAGGCAATGAGACCACTGAGCACAACCGATGGACGGAATATCTATCTCAACTACTCGAAACGCACACTTCCCTACAACATAGAGATGCGTAGGCACATAAACGTGCGGGTAATAGAACTTACGGAGTTTACGCAGATGGATGAAAAATATACCGATTTTATGCCCAATGCCGGCAACGGCCTGATTCATCCTATAGATAAAATACTTATCTACAACGAGAATGAAATGGTGGGTAACATCCTTAACGAACGTATGCGTTTCGACTTTGCATCGTTGCAACCGGAACTGTCAAGTAACAATCTATGGCAAAATACATACGGAGAATTTCCCGCTGAATATTTCAAGGGAATAAAAAAAATGGGAGGAAATGGTTTCATTATATATTGTCCGGGGGCGGGGTATTTGCTTGATAATATATGGCTATACGTTGATTTTGACTTCTCTTTCAAACTACCACCGGTGCCGCCACGTACGTATGAAATACGCATTTCCCAACAGGCTCATAACCATATTAACACAGGAAGGACAATGGCATCGTATCAGCTATATTTAGACAATAAGATTTGTGGTAATCCTTTGCTTCAGGAACCTCACTCCGATGATCTTGATATAGGATGGATAGAAGATAGTGTAACATACGACAATGGTGTAGAACTTGACAAGCAGATGCGTAACAGAGGTTGGATGAAGGCTCCTGATAGCTACAATGAGTATTACCGTGGTTTAGTGAATGCAAGACAGAGTTTTTGTTATTTGCGAAAAATAATAGCGAGGGAATACCTTTCCGATGGTGAGCATTGGTTGCGATTCAGATATTTGGGAGCACCAACAGGAGAAGGGTATAGAGTGTTTATTTTGCCGATAGATTACATTGAAATTGTTCCGCTACACATAGTGAGCGACCCTGTTAAGCCTGAGGATAGACACTAAGTGATTATTAAAGATTGTTAAAAACGGGGAGGTAGCTTCGCTCATCGTAAAAATAATTATATTTGAAAAAGTGCAAATAAACAGAAGAGTTTGAATGAAGATGCAAGCAAATATATTGAATAACAAAGAGAAAACAACTCTCCCTCTTGGCTAAGAGGGAGTACCCGAAGGGGGAGGGAGTTCGACTGAACACGCAAGTAAATTTTCAAACTCCTCCGGCCTCAAAAACTAAGTTTTTGAATGACCTCGCAAGCTCGGCACTCCTTTGGAAAGCTAAAGCTTTCGTCGTCGCAAACATTGCTTATTACGCAATGTCCTCTTATCCAAGA
>JAFYLO010000133.1 GCA_017557045.1 Bacteroidaceae bacterium
GTAGTCGCGGCCTTCGTGCTGCATCATCTGTTGCTTTATCTCTTCGCTGATAACTGATTGCAGGCGTGCAACAAGGTCGGGGTAGGGATGAGGACCTACGGTGGAGCCTATTATGTAGAATGTGTCGGCCGAGTTCTTGCTCCAGTCGTCGATGGCGGCATCTACTGCTTCTGTCAGTGTCATACTGCCGGCTGTAACGGGACGTACTTCGGCGCCGAGCATGCGCATCTTCTCCACGTTTATGTGTTGGCGTTCGACATCGGTCTTACCCATATATACAATGCATTCCATCTCCATGAGCGCACACACTGTGGCTGTTGCAACTCCGTGCTGTCCCGCGCCGGTCTCTGCGATTATGCGGCGCTTGCCCATGCGTTTGGCAAGCAGCACCTGTCCAATGGCATTGTTTATCTTGTGTGCTCCTGTGTGGTTCAAGTCCTCGCGTTTGAGGTATATCTTGCAGCCATGTTTCTTGCTCAGACGGTTGGTGAGGTAGAGGGGTGAGGGGCGGCCTACATAGTCGCGTAGCAGTTTGTGGTACTCCTCCTTGAATTCGGGGCTTTCGATTATTCTGATGTAGTTTTCGCGCAGCTCTTCCACGCAGTGGCTGAGGTTTTCGGGGATGTATGTACCTCCGTATTCGCCATAGTATCCTTTGTCGTTTACTTGATAGTTGTTCATATGTTTTACTGATTCTGATTAAATTAAAAAGAAGACCGGCCGTAAGTACGACAGGTCTTCTTTGGGGTATTTATGTTTACACACGCTCTTCCGTCTACTTACAATGGGGATTGCAAGCGACGCCACCAATTTCTGTTTGTAAAGTGTGTGTTCATCTTTTCTCTTTTTTGTTTATCGGACGCAAAAGTATTCTCTTTTTTTCAATATGCAAAGTTTTTTTCTTATTTTTTGCACTCATGAGCCGAATTGCGCCATATTCGCATGATGTAATATACAAAATGCACTATTGCGAAGATTACTGAAATTATCAGCAGTGTCTTGTCTGTATCCCATCCGGCTGTCTGCTGGTGCCAGAATCCGGTTACAAGACTGAGTACTGCGAGAGCTATTCCGAGTATATTCAACGAGAAATCTCCTTTACGCACAGCCTTGCCGGGTTCGAGTTTGCTGTGTTTGATGCCGTACATTGCGTATATGTCAAGTCCTACAAGCATCCACAGCACAAGACGTATCCATGTGTCGGCAGGGAGGAAGCACATCATTGCCACGCAGGTGAGTATGCCGAGTATGGGAACGACAGGTACAAACGGACACTGGAAGCCACGTTGCACTCCGGGTGTTGTGCGGCGCAGTACAAGCACTCCTGCGCACACAAGGGTGAATGCAAAGAGTGTGCCTATGCTTGTCATCTCTCCTGCTACGCGTGCGGGAATGAAACCGGCGAGCAGACTGACAACAACCATAAAGAGCAGGTTGCTCTTCAACGGTGTACGGAATTTTTCGCTTATCTGTGCAAAGAAGGGGGGCAGCAGTCCGTCGTGGCTCATGCTGAGGAATACGCGGCTCTGTCCGAGCAAGGTTACCATTATCACAGAGCAGTATCCGAAGAGGATTGCGAGGATGATGGCTTTGTTGAGCCACGGATAGGCGGGTACTATCACTCCCGATGCGTCAGGTGTTCCCATGTGCTCGATGGCTACCGCTACAGGTGCGATACCCACTTGTCCCTGAAATTCGGTGTAGTGTGCAACGCCTGTCATCACATGGGCAAAGAGTATGTAGAGAACTGTGCAGACGAGAAGCGATGCGAGGATGCCTATGGGCATATTGCGCTTGGGATTCTTAGTCTCCTGTGCGGCAGTGCTCACAGCATCGAAGCCGAGGAAGGCGAAGAAGACGATTGCTGCTCCTCGCAGTATGCCCGAAAATCCGTACTCGCCGAGCACTCCTGTGTTTGCGGGAATATAGGGAATGAGGTTGTCGCTCTTGATGAACTTCCATCCGAGGACAACGAATACAAGTATCACGCCTATCTTCAGAAAGACTATCAGTCCATTGAAGAATGAACTCTCCTCTGTTCCGCGCATGAGTATGATGCTTATCATTATTACTATAAGCATTGCGGGGATGTTTATTATTCCTCCGTCCCACGGACAGGCAGAAAGCGCATGCGGCAGCTCTATACCTATGTTTTGCAGGAAGACCACCAGGTAGCGGCTCCAGCTGATGCTGACTGTTGTTGCGGCCACAGTGTATTCGAGCACAAGATCCCAGCCGATGATCCATGCTACAAGTTCGCCCATTGTGGCGTAAGAGTATGTATAGGCGCTTCCGGCAACCGGAATCATGGATGCAAATTCTGCGTAACAGAGTCCGGCGAAGCAGCATCCTATGGCTGCAATGGCGAAGCTGAGTGTGATTGCAGGGCCGGTGAATTCTCCCGCTACAGTTCCGGTGATAGAGAATAGTCCGGCGCCGATGATGGCTCCTACTCCCAATGCTATGAGGCTCCACGGTCCGAGCACGCGTTTGAGTGTCTTGCTGCCGGTAGCGTTGGCTTCAGCTTGTAATGCTTCTATTGTTTTTCTGATAAAAAGTCCCATTTAATATTGTTTATAAGGTAGTTCATTAGAAAGTATTGTTTGCCATCTTCCACAGACAGAGGAATGCGGCTTTTGTTATTTCCACCATTTTGTCCCAGTTTATGCGGTCGCACTCGTCGGTGGGCATGTGGAAGTCGGGTTGTCCGCCGGTCTGGTACCATGCAATTGATGCACCGGCCTTGAAGAAAGGAACCTGATCGCTACCGCCGCTGAAGTCCTCCGAAGTCTTGAAGTCGGGGTCGAGACGCAGAGAGTGCTTCTGTATGTCGCTCAGGAGCCACTGTTTGTATATCGAATCCTCGGGCATATACATGAGGTTGAAGTGGTGCGGACGGTGGTTCATGTTGTTGCGGCCTATCATGTCGAAGTTCATGTATGCCTTAACCTTCTTTATCTCTGCAAAGTTGTTTACGAAATATGTAGAGCCGAGAAGTCCGCGCTCCTCGCCGTCCCACAAAGCAAAAATAACGGTACGTTGAGGCTGTTCGCCTGTTGCGAGGAATGCACGCAGTATCTGCAACACAGCCTGTACACCTGATGCATTGTCGTCGGCTCCGTTGAATATCTTGTCGCCTACCAACATCTCGTCGTAGCCAAGATGGTCGTAGTGTGCGCCCACAACAACAATCTCTTCGGGGTTTTTGCCTTCGATTTTTGCAAGAATATTGCGCATGGGGGCTATGCGATGAGGAGCTTTCTTTATTTTTTCTATCCCTTCGGGGTTTACAGTGAAGCCTGCATTCTTACGTTCTATAGAGTATGCGTCAAAGGGCTGTGCGAAATCTTTGCCGAAGAGTGGCGTTGCGCCCATCTGTTTTAGTACGGCTATCAGATATTCTCCGGCGATGTGTCCGTGCTCTGTGCCCGATTCGCGTCCTTTGAGTGCGTCTGATGCGAGAAATTCAACGTGTGCCTCTGCTGTCGGGCGGTTGATGGTGAGTATACCTTTCTGTTCGGGTGTAATCTTTTCTCTCTTTTTTGCCTCTGCGGGCACAATTGCTATTGCTGCCATTATGGTGAGCAGCAGGATTACTCTTTTCTTCATGGTTGTTGTATTAAAAGAACAGCTCCTGCAAGATGTTTGCAGGGGCTGCCGTATGTTTTTAATGTGTGTTAACAGTTCATTCCTCCACAGCAGTTTATCACCTGTCCGGTAACGTATGCCGAGAGGTCGGATGCGAGGAAGAGTGCTACTCCGGCTACATCCTCGCCCTTGCCGGCGCGGCGCAGGGGTATTGATTTGCTCCACTGTTCGCGCAACTCTTCGGGGAGTTTAGAGGTCATGTCTGTGTCAATGAATCCGGGGGCTATGCAGTTTGAGCGTATGCCTCGGGGACCGAATTCCTTAGCAATGGATTTTGCAAGGCCTATGAGTCCTGCCTTTGATGCAGCGTAGTTGGCTTGTCCTGCGTTGCCGCTTACACCTACTACTGAGGTCATGTTGATGATGCTGCCGCCACGTTGCTTTGCCATTATGGGAGCAACGGCATGAATGAAGTTGAATGCCGACTTCAGGTTAACGGTGATTACACTGTCCCACTGCTCTTCGCTCATGCGAAGCATAAGGCCGTCCTTTGTAATGCCTGCGTTGTTCACAAGTATATCTATGCGGCCGAAGTCCTGTTGCACGTTTTTCACCACCGCTTCGGTTGCTGCAAAGTCGGCTGCGTTTGAGATGTAGCCTTTGCAGGTTACTCCCATTGCAGTAATCTCTTCTTCCACCTGTTTGGCAACCTCGCTGTTGCTTACGTATGTGAATGCAATGTTTGCTCCTTCGCTTGCATATTTCATTGCTATTGCTTTGCCTATTCCGCGTGTTCCGCCTGTGATGAGGGCAACTTTTCCTTCTAATAGTTTCATATCTGTCTGATGTTGTAATTATATGGTTTGTAACGGCTGCCTGAGCATAGGCAACATTTGCAAATGCGAAGATAGGACATTTTTTTCAGAGTATCGGAATGTAGCGCAGGTTTTGTTTGTTCCAGCAGGTTAAATAATGTTCTAGCTGATACTGTAGCGTAAAAATATGCGGACCTCAGTGTGTGAAGTCCGCATATTTGAATTGATTATTCTATTCGTGGTGGTAGGGCAGATTGTTTATTATGGTGTGTGCCCGGTAGAGTTGTTCCACAAAAAGCAACCTTATCATCTGGTGCGAAAAGGTCATCCGCGAAAGGGATATTTTTTCGTTTGCGCAGTCGTACACTTTCCGCGAAAATCCGTAAGGGCCACCTACGATGAAAACCAATCTTTTCGCCGACAGGTGTTGCTTGTGTTCTATCCATGACGCAAATTCCGTAGAGCGGAACTCCTTGCCACCCTCGTCGAGAAGCACTACAAGGTCGCCGGGATTGATGGCTTTGAGTATAAGCTCGCCCTCGGCCTCTTTCTGCTGTTGCTCGCTTAGTTTACGGGCATTTTTCAGTTCGGGGATTACTTCTATTTCGAATTGTGCAAAATGCTTGATGCGTCCTGTATAATCCTCTATCGCAGGGATTATGTTCTTGTCGACGGTGCGTCCTACAACCAAGAGTGTCGTTTTCATTCTGATAGTTTTTATTCCATGTTTGCCACTTTGGGCTTCAGCAGTATGAGCTGTGCCATCATTGCTATGAATACCACTCCGCCGAGCACTGCAAAGCCGAATCCGAGCTGTCCGCCATCGGTCCATTTGCCGAGCACCTGAGTGATTGCAGCGCCTGAGAATACTCCCACCATATTCATCACTCCGTATGCAGTTGCACGCTGTTTTGATGAAACAAACTGGCAGAGGATGGGCATGTTGTTGGCATCGAACATTCCGTATCCTATTCCGAAGAGGAGTCCTGCGCATACTACCGCCGCGAAACTTTCGCCTACGCCTATAAGCACAAGTGAGGGGATTGTCAGACCCATTCCTATGGCGCTGGTGTATATGCGTCCGCGCAGGTTGGTCTGTACCCAACGGTCGGAGAGCATTCCGCCAAAGATTACTCCAAAGAACGAAGATACCGCAATGGTGATTGTGGAAATGGGGCCGGCCTCGGACATGGGTATGTTAAGGCTCTCGGCATACAATGTGGGCAACCAGTTCTTTGTGGCCCAGCCGGGAAGGCTCGACGATGCAAAGAAGAAGAGTATCACCCAGAAAGCTATGTTGCTGAATAACAGTGCAAGCCCTTTGGTAATCTTGTAACTGTTGGCTGAGGGGCCCATCTTGGGAGTAGCGGGTTCGCGCTTTATGTCCTTGAGGAATATTGCCAGAATGATGGCATATGCTATTCCAATTATTCCGAACCAGTGGAAGGCGGTGTGCCATGTGAAGGCTGCTGCCACTGTTGCACCGAATCCGCCTATGGCCTGTCCCATGTAGAGACCGGTCATGTGAATACCTACGGCAAGCGAGCGTGTCTTGTCGCTGTGATAGTCGGCTATGAGCGAGAGGCCTGCGGGGATGTACAGCGCTTCGCTTATTCCCATAAGTGCACGCAACCATATAAGCTGGTCGAAGTTATCGGCGATGCCCATAAGGTAGGTTACGCTCGACCATACGAGCAGACTGCCTACGATTAACCATTTTCGGCTGATTCTGTCGGCTACCATGCCCGATACAGGGCTCATAAAGCCATAAATCCACAGGAATACTGCCATCAGAATACCGAAATTCTCGGCATTCTGCAATTCGACTATGTCTATCTGCATAGCCTCCTTCATGGTGCTGAGCATCTGACGGTCCATGTAGTTGAGCAGTGCCACAACCCACAGCAGTGCTACCACCACCCACGGATATATCTTTGAATTTTTCATGGTTTATTCCTCCAATAACAGATTACACAGTTGGTACGATTTTATCATCATGCGGGGTATGTGGAAGGGCCCTCTGAAGATGTTGCCCTTTGCCGGTTGCGCCACTGTACCGTCGCGGTGCAGATAGCCGTACCATTCGCCATATTCGTTGTCGGGGAAGTGGGCATAAGTCCAATCGCTTATCTGCTTGTGCATAATCAGATATTTGTCGTCCTTTGTAGCTTCGTAGGCATATAGTGTGGCAATGATTGCCTCGGTCTGCGGCCACCAGAATTTCATATCCTGCGAGTAGTCCTGAGGGGGGAGGTTGCGGCAGTCGCGGAAGTTGATTATGCCGCCATACTGTTTGTCCCAGCCCCATTCCCACGACCAGTCGAGGATGCGCAGGGCGCGCTGGGTAAGTTCCTTTTCCCAACCTCTGTGCTTTGCCTCTTCGAGCAGGAACCATGCTGTCTCTATGCAGTGTCCGGGGTTGATGATGCGGCCGTTGCAGGTGTCGATGAATTCTCCGTTGGGGCCTACCGTTTCGAGCAGCGCCTTGAACTCATCTTTCATGAAGTCCTTGAGCGATTCTATTGATTCGCATATCTGTGCATCGAGTTCAGGTGCGTCGATTACTTCGCGTATGCGCGATGCGGTGTTTATCAGTATCATCACAATGGAGTGTCCCTTTGCCTGAAGTGTCTCAAGGTATTTGGGCTCCATGTATCCGGGTGTGCTTATGAAGCGGCGGATGTCATTGAATAGTTTCAGGGCTTTTTCGGCATAGCTCTTGTCGCCGGATGCTTTTGAGTATTCGGCCATTGCTATTGCAGCGAAGGTTTCCGAAAATACGTAGCGGCGTTTGCGCAGGGGCTTGCCGTCGGCTGTTACTTCGAAGTACATTCTGCCGTCGGTGTCGAAGCAGTGGTTCTCGATGAAGTCTATAGTGCTTTTGGCGGCTGCAAGCCATTCGGGGTTCTTGTCTACATTGTTGTATGCGAAGCTGCAAACGAATGCGAAGCGTCCCTGAAACCATACCGATTTTGTGCTGTCGATGAGCGAACCGTCGCGGTCGAGACAGGTGTAAACTCCGCCGTTTACGCGATCAAGTCCGTTGCGCATCCAGAAGGGCATTATGTTATTTACAAGGTCGTTGCGGTAGGAGTCGCGCCACTCGCTGAGATATTTTTTCCAATCCATAGTAGTATTGTTTAGAAGTAGGTTCTGCAAATTAGCTGATTTATAGAACCTACCTACATGTTATTAGAATTTGTTACAACGGTTGAAGAAGTCAATAGCTTCGAGTTCGGCTTTCATGCGTGCCTCCTCCTCGTCGGTCATATTCTGGAAGGGTGTGCGGTTCTTGCCGAGGTCGAGTCCTATGAGCTTCATTATGCGTTTGCCGCCGACGATGTTGCCGCGGAAGTGGCAGATTACATTGATTACCTCCTGTGAGAAGTTCTGCAATTCGCGTGCTTTCTCAATGTCGCCGTTGTTCCATGCATCGATTATTCCCACAAGGTTGCAACCGTTGTAGTTGGTGGTGCCGCCGATGCCGCCTTGCGCTCCACCCATTGCGAGGCAGGGGAGTATGGTCTCGTCCTGTCCGTGCAACATGTCGAATTTGCCGTTCTTGTAGAGGCGGCACTGGTTGTATTCGTACAGGCTTTCGAATGTGTATTTGATGCCTGCGAAATTGGGGATGCGTCCGTCTACGGCTTTCAGGAACTCAACCATTGAGAGGTATGCACCGTTGAATGCTGGTATGTGGTAGAAGTAGAAGGGAAGATCGGGTGCTGCCGATGCAATCTCTTCGCAATATTTCACAAGCTCTTCAACGCGGTTTACTTTGGGGAAGGGTGGTGCCATTGCTCCTATGCCCCATGCGCCTGCCTTTTGTGCGTGCTCGGCCATGCGACGGCTCGATTTTACGCAAGTGCTGCCCACGTGTACTATTATCTTGAATTCTTTGGGTGAGGCAGCTATCCATGCTTCTGTCAGCTTGTTGCGCTCCTCTTCGGTGAGCATGTAGCCTTCGCCTGATGAACCGTTGATGAATACTCCTTGCAGGCCGTTCTTGGCGAGCATGGCAGCGTATGCGGGGATGGGTTCGTAGTTTACTTCGCCGTTGTCGAGGAACGGGGTGAAAGGTGCGTTTATAAGTCCTTTGATTTTTTCCATAGTATAATAGTTTATTGGTGTTATTGTTCTGTATGCTGTTTCCATGCGTTGTAGCCACCTTTGAGGTCGACCACGCTGAAGCCTTCGTCGGTGAGGATTTTGGCTGCTGTGCGGCTGCGGCGTCCACTGCGGCAGTATATGTATATGGTCTTTTCCTTGTCTAACTTCTTTATGCCTTCGACAAATGCGTCGTTGTCGGTAACATCGAGCAATGTGGCACCGGGGAGGTGTCCTTCGGCATACTCTTCGGGGTGGCGTACATCGAGCAACAGGGCATTTTTGTCTGCGTTAAGCGTGCTGATGTATTCTGCGGGTTCGAGAATGGTGTCTGTCGCTGTGGTTGCTTGCGGCGAATTGCATGCAGCCATTATGGCTGTTGTTGCAATTGTGAGTATTTTTTTGATTATATTTTTCATTGTTGTGATATTTGCACTAATCGCAAAGATATACAATTACTCTGGAAAAATCTAACGAATAAAGGAAAATAATGATGGCGGACTGGCGTTCAATGACTTATGAGGACTTATGATGAAAGCCTCGAATCATCAAGCACCATCAATGCATTGAGGGCGGAGAAATATTCGTAAGTACAGAAATTCAAAACGGACTAAAATTCAATTTCCGATGCAAACATATTCAAAATATCCACATCATTCTATGATGAAATATTTTCCATGATTAAATGATTCATGTTCGTTGTGGAACACATATCCCAGTTGATTTGACAAGCAATTCGTGTAACCGATTACTTTATCAATGTTATAATGAGAATGACCGAATATCCAAAAGTCAATGTTGCTTTGTTCGATGAAATCCTTAAGCTCTACTATAAAGGCTCCGTTGGCATGGCTGTCAGCAAACTTCGGACATTGCATCAGATAGGA
>JAFYLO010000134.1 GCA_017557045.1 Bacteroidaceae bacterium
CGTAGGAAAGGATCAGGAGCAGAACATGGAAATGGCACGCAAATTCGCACGCCGCTTCAACAATATATACGGTGTAGAATATTTCCCCGAACCCCAATCCTACTCACTCGCGGGCAAGGGTATAAAAATCCCCGGACTCGACGGTTCGGGCAAGATGGGAAAATCGGAAGGAAACTGCATTTACCTTATAGATGATGCAGCGACCATACGCAAGAAGGTGATGAAGGCTGTTACCGACAGCGGCCCCACAGAACCCAACTCAGAAAAGCCCGAAGTGATACAGAACCTCTTCACTCTTCTCGAAGTGGCATCTACCCCCGACACTTATCAGTATTTCAACGAAAAGTGGAACGACTGTTCGATAAGATACGGCGACCTCAAAAAACAGCTTGCCGAGGATATCATCAACAAGATTGCTCCTATCCGCGAAAGAATTGTGGAATACTCTTCAAATACAGAGCTTTTGAAAAAAATTGCCGCAGAGGGCGCAGAGAAGGCACGCGTCAGCGCAGCAAAGACACTCGGCGAGGTACAGAAAATAATCGGATTCACAAATATGTAACATACTGCCAGACAACATCAAAGGCGAGAATCGACCGATTCTCGCCTTTGATGTTTATATACAAATAGCTTATCCTACACCAAGATCCGTATTACCCAAAAGAACCTCAGCCTTTTGCGAACGAAGAAGCCGGGGATACAATTCATCCATAAAGCGATCGACAAGAGCCTCGTCGCGCTTCAACCCGGAACTGTTGTCGCAAAAAAGATTGACACTGTAATACTCAAAATAGCGCTCGGCAATATCAACATCGGCAGCTATACGCTCGAAATTCTCACCCTCGGTACAACAGAGCAGGCAGACACCCTGAAAATAGCGTGCCACATCCGCAGGAGTAACCGTCAACGGAACACCCTTATTCCACAGTTTACGCTGCGCTCCATCGAAACTCTCTATTCCACAGCGGAACTTTACCGCCGCAGGAGCAAACCTTGCAGCAAACTCCTCCAAACGATGACGATACATATAGTGCGCCTCGAACCACAGCGTGTGTATCTGTTTTTCCTTGACCACGCTATTTATCATTGCAACAGTTTCATCATCAAGTTCCATCGCCGAACCCGAATTTATAACATCAAGCACCCCGTAGCAGCCGGTTACCTGTTGCAGCACTTCGCTGTTGACCGCAAAAGGATTTTCGCTTACATCATTGTGGTAATCGCAAAAGGTGCATTTACCCCAACGGCAACCGCCGCCTTGCAAAAGCACAAATTCGCGCGGCATTATTGTATGTATGACAGAGTATCTTTCCATAAGCCTATTTTTTACCCAGTGCCCTCCTTTTTACCCAATATATCACAGCATAAGCCATCGGGGTACCCATCGTAGCTTCAATAATCAACTTTGCAAAATATTGGAAAGCAAGCATCAGCAGCAGTTCGCGTGTAGAGACCACCCCGGCAAAGGCTATCAATACAAACGGAAGGGTATCAAAGACATACCCCACCATAGAGCTACCAATCGTACGCATCCACAGGCGACGGCCATGCATCTTCTTTTTCATCTTCTCCATCACCCACGCATTGGAAAGTTCGCCAAGCAAGAAGCCTGCCAACGACCCCAACACTATGCGCGGGACATATGTAAAGACATGATTGTAAGCTCCAGCCGTCTCTGCAAGATAGTCGGGCGATGGCAGCCACACACCAATCTGCGTACAGGCAACAAGCACTATGTTACAAAGGAAGGTTATCCATATTACACGTTTGGCTGTACGGAAGCCCCATAGTTCCGTAAGGACATCGCCAAGCATATATGCAAACGGGAAAGTTATTGTACCTGCATCGAAATAAAACACTCCGGCAAAGCCTATCACTTTGACCGCCATAATATTAGAGACTAAATACAGCGTAACGAACAACGCCGTAACAATCATAAGCGGCATTCCGTCCGCTTGTCGGTTTTTTAAAGGGTTTTCCGAGACCTTATCCATAAAGCTTTAAATTTTGAGTGCAAAGTTAGCACTAATTCGTTTAATAGATAAATTTAGAGCAAAATAATTGACCGATAGCGCTCGCTTATTCGTAACTCTGGCAGGCCGCCGAAGTTACTTTCGCTCGCTTTGCACTAAAAATAATATTAGTGTCCGGTAAAAATTTCTTCTGCTTGTGTTTTGAACTCCTCCGTCTTCAAAAACAGTGTTTTTGAATCCACCTCCTCTTCAAGAGGAGGAATATAAATCATTGTAAATTACTAATATACAACATTCTCCCTCTTGAAGAGGGAGTGCCCAAAGGGCGAGGGAGTTCCAATCATTGGCTTAAATTTGTCTTCATAAAGAATGTGGCTTGTAGCTACTTAAATATTGAATTTTAAACAACTTAAACACGTTTACCGGACACCAATATAAAAATAAACGAGTTTATTTTGTATTGCGCTCGCTTATTCGTAACTTTGCCACGTAAATATATTGCCTTAATTGTACCCACAACAATAATATGTAAAAGTATGAAAAGGAGTTTGTCTTATATTATAATAGGTATATTCGCCGCTGTTTCGGCATTTGCACAGACAGATGTAAAGAGTTACAAAGGCGGAGAGACGGAGGGAGTAACATACTATCTCCCCAACACTGCGCTCGATATAACCATCGAGGCTGTGGAGATTACACGCACACCCGGAGAATTTGCCGCATACGCAGGCAAATACCTCCACATAAACAATGCAATAACCAAAGAGGAAAAATATTGGGAATTTTCTTCTCTAAAAATAAAGCAGACAGGTGTGCCCAATCCCCAAAAGATGTACACCATAAAATTGGTCAACGGCAGCACCGCAGCCAACGTAAGGCTGACAGAGGATGGTATTCTGCACTCTATAAACACCGATGCGCCCGAAGAGAAAGTGCCTGCAAAAAAGGAGACACCCAAAAAACGCATCGACGCAAAGAAGTACATGACAGAGGAGATACTGCAGGCAACATCAACAGCAAAAATGGCAGAACTTACCTCGAAAGAGATATATGAAGCACGCGAAAGCAAACTGGCAATAACCCGCGGACAGGCCGACAATATGCCTAAAGACGGTCTTTCGATGAAACTTGTGCTCGAAGAGCTCAACAATCAGGAGCAGGCACTTACCACCCTATTTACCGGCACCTGCGACACTGTAAGATACACATGCGACATACGCCTCACACCCACCGCAGAGAGCGATACGACGAAGGCTGTGCTCTTCCGGTTCTCCCGCAAACTGGGTATTCTCAAAAGCGACGACCTTGCAGGAGCACCAATATACTACGACTTCGAGAATCTATTTTCCGTTCCCCAGCCCACTGAGGATGGCAAGAAGAAAAAGGCTCCCAAGAACGAAGGAGTATTCGTAAACATCCCCGGAAAGGCAGCCGTGAAGATATACTCACCCAAAGAGGTATATTTCGAAGGTGAACTGCCATTCGGACAGCTCGGTACAACCGACTGCCTGTCAAAAGTCCTGTTCAACAAGAACACATACACCAAAGTGATTCTTGACAAAGCAACAGGCGGAGTAATCAGCATAGAAAACAATTAATAACAATATAACACAAAGAATAGAAGAATATGTTTGAAAATCTAAGCGAGCGCCTTGAACGCTCATTTAAGATACTGAAGGGCGAAGGCCGCATCACAGAGATAAACGTAGCAGAAACCCTGAAGGATGTGCGCAAGGCACTTCTCGACGCCGACGTAAACTACAAGGTGGCAAAGACATTCACCGACACAGTGAAGAACAAGGCCATCGGACAGAACGTACTCACCTCCATCCAGCCCGGACAGCTGATGGTAAAAATCGTGCACGATGAACTTACAGCCCTCATGGGCGGCGAAACAGCCGAAATAAACTGCGAAGGACATCCCGCGATTATCCTCATGTCAGGTCTTCAGGGTTCGGGTAAGACAACATTCTCGTCAAAACTCGCACTCTTCCTCAAGAAAAAGAAGAACAGAAATCCCCTGCTCGTAGCCTGCGACGTCTATCGTCCCGCAGCCATCGACCAATTGAAAGTTCTCGGCGAGCAGATAGGAGTACCCGTATACAGCGAGCCCGACTCGAAAGACCCCGTACAGATTGCAAAGAATGCCATTCAGGGGGCTAAACAGAAGAACTACAACCTTGTAATCATAGATACCGCCGGCCGTTTGGCAGTCGACGAGGCAATGATGCAGGAGATCAGCGCCATCAAAGAGGCCATCAACCCCACCGAGACACTCTTCGTGGTTGACTCGATGACCGGTCAGGATGCAGTGAACACAGCAAAGGAGTTCAACGACCGTCTCGACTTCACCGGCGTCATCCTCACCAAGCTCGACGGTGACACACGTGGTGGTGCTGCGCTCTCAATCCGCACAGTTGTAAGCAAGCCCATCAAGTTCATCGGTACAGGCGAGAAGATGGAGGCCATCGACCAGTTCCACCCCAACCGTATGGCCGACCGTATCTTGGGCATGGGCGACGTTGTTTCACTCGTTGAGCGTGCACAGGAGCAGTTCGACGAAGAGGAGGCAAAGAAACTGCAACGCAAGCTCGCAAAGAACCAGTTCGACTTCAACGACTTCCTTGCACAGATTGCACAGATAAAGAAGATGGGTAACATCAAGGATCTTATGGCTATGATTCCCGGAGTAGGCAAGGCTGTAAAAGACCTCGACATCGACGACAACGCATTCAAGAGTGTAGAGGCCATCATCCACTCAATGACACCCTATGAGCGTGCAAACCCCGATGCAATCAACGCTTCACGCCGTGAAAGAATAGCACGAGGCAGCGGTACCAACATTCAGGAGGTCAACCGACTGATGAAGCAGTTCGAAATGATACGCAAAACCATGAAAACCGTAGCCGGCGGCAAACTACCCGGAATGCCACGTTTTAGAAAATAAAAAGATACAACTATGAAATTACTTAACAAATTAGCTGCCGTTGCAATAGTTGCAACAGCATTGTTCACTGCATGCACAGAACCCGCGCCCATAAGTTACACATTAACCGGCATTTTGCCCGACTCATCATTCAACGGCCAAGAGGTTATTCTGCGCGAGAACTACACAAGAGCAATCATCGCTACCGACACCGTCGAAGGCAATAAATTCGTATTCGAGGGGGTAGCCGACACTGCAAGATACTGCTATGCGCAGGTAAAAAACACAAGAACATTCGCCGACCTTATCCTTGAGAACGGAAACATCACATTGGACTTCAACGCCGAGCGAGTGCTTCCCACAGGAACAGGGCTCAACGATATTCTGCGTGACATCTACGCCGTATGCGATACTATCGAAAAGGAGAACATGGAGGCAGTATCGGCCGAGTGGTTCGCAAAACACGGCAACGACATCATAGGAATTGTGCTCTATGGTTCACCTCTCTTCTTCACCCTTGACGCTGACGCACAGATTGCCAGACTGGAGGGAATGGGTGAGATCAACAAGGAGAAAGAGTTCATCAAGAAAGAGATCAGCCGTCTGAAGGCGCGCAAGGCCACAGAAGTCGGCCAGCCTTTCACAGACTTCGAAGGAAAGGATGCTGTGGGCAATACTGTAAAATTGTCAGACTACGTTGGCAAAGGAAACTATGTGCTTGTAGACATGTGGGCAAGCTGGTGCGGCCCCTGCAAACGCGAGATTCCCAACCTTGCCGAGGTACACAACCTTTACAAGGATAAAGGCCTCACTGTGCTTGGAATTTTCGTGTGGGACGATATCAAGAACCTTCAGCCTGCAATAGAGGAGGAAAAGATTACATGGGCACAGATTATCGACACAGAGAAAGTTTCTACAACACTTTACGGTGTGAGCGGAATTCCCTCGATAATGCTCATCGGCCCCGACGGTACTATCCTTGAACGCGATGCAGCTGTACGCGGCGAGAATATGAAGCCCACCATCGAAAAATATTTGCTTAAAAAGTAATTCACAGGTTATCAAGCAAATATCAGATAGCAAAGTCATTCACACCAAGCAGTAAAGGATTATGAAAATAGGTAACATGTTGGCTATAGCTGCAACAGCAGCGACAGTGCTGCTCGCAGCCTGCACTCCTTCGGCGCCCACAGGCTACACGGTGACCGGTCTTCTGCCCGACTCATCGTTGAACGGCAAAAAGGCATACCTGTGTCCCACTACCAGTCAGGAAGTGATAGACACGACCATCATCGATGGCGACAAGTTCATCTTTGAGGGTGTAGCCGATAGTGCCATGTTAGCTTTTTTATCCATAGAAGGTGCTCAATTGTATGGAGCGCTGATTGTAGAGAATGGCAATATTACTCTGGATTTCACAACCGTAAAAGAGGGGAAAGGCCCGTATGGCAGCGGTACAGAGAACAACAGGATAATGACCGAGATTCTTCTGAACCTCGACTCCATTTCTCGCGAGGAGATAAAGGACGAAGCCTTAAGATTATTTGCCAAGCACAATAACGACATTATCGGAGTGTTGCTGTTTACATCGCCCTATTACAAGTGCCTTGACAACGAAACAAGGCTCGCGACTATAGAGGGGATGGGCGAATATCTGAAAAACCTCGAAATTATACAGGACGAGAAAAAGTCATTAGAGGGCAAGATGGCAACCGCTCCTGGCAAGCCATTCGTCGACTTCGATGGAACGGATGCTGCCGGCAACCCCGTAAAATTGTCCGACTACGTTGGCAAAGGCAACTATGTGCTTGTCGATATGTGGGCAAGCTGGTGCGGTCCTTGCAAACGCGAGATTCCCAATCTTGCCGAGGTGCATAACCTTTATAAGGATAAGGGCCTTACAGTGCTCGGAGTATTTGTGTCCGACGACATCAAGAACCTTGAGCCTACATTGAAGGAGGAGAATATCACATGGGCACAGATTGTCGATAACGAGAGAAAGGCACTTAAAGGCTACGGAGTAGACGGAATACCTGCGATAATGCTCATCGGCCCCGACGGCACCATCCTCGAACGTGGCAGTGCCATGCGCGGCGAGAACATAAAGAAGAATATCGAGAAATATTTGCTTAAAAAGTAAGAATATCACTATGCAGATAATTGACGGAAAAGCAATTGCGGCTGAAATTAAGAAAGAGATTGCAGCCGAAGTAAACGAGATTATAGCAAAGGGCGGCAAGCGTCCCCATCTTGCTGCTATCCTTGTGGGACACGACGGCGGCAGCGAGACATACGTGGCACACAAGGTACGCGCCTGCGAGGAGTGCGGCTTCACTTCGACCCTCATCCGCTACGAGGATGACATCACAGAAGAGACACTGCTCGCCAAGGTCGAGGAACTCAACAACGATGCCGATGTAGACGGATTCATCGTGCAGCTCCCCTTGCCCAAACATATCGACGAGCAGAAGGTTATCGAGGCAATCGACTACCGCAAGGATGTCGACGGCTTCCATCCCATAAATGCGGGCCGCCTTTCTATTGGCCTGCCCTGCTACCTGTCGGCAACTCCCAACGGCATCATGGAGCTGTTGCGCCGATACAATATCGACACAAAAGGCAAGAAGTGCGTAGTCCTTGGACGAAGCAACATCGTGGGCAAGCCCGTTGCAAGTCTCATGATGCAGAAGGGTACTCCCGGCGATGCAACTGTTACTGTATGCCACAGCCGCACAGCGAACATTGCAGAGGAGTGTCGTCAGGCAGACATCATCATTGCAGCGCTCGGACAGCCCCACTTCGTAAAGGCCGATATGGTGAAGGAGGGTGCAGTGATAATAGATGTGGGTACTACACGCGTCCCCACTACAGAGACAAAATCGGGCTTCCGCCTAATGGGTGATGTTGACTTCCCCAACGTATCGCCCAAATGTTCTTACATAACCCCCGTTCCCGGAGGAGTAGGCCCCATGACCATCGTTTCGCTGATGCAGAACACACTGCTTGCGGCAAAGAAAGAGATTTACAAATAGTGAACATTCGTTTCATATTTATATGCATACTGCTTGCGACGGCAACAAATGTTGCCGCGCAGGCAGTTGCGCATTTATCGAGGCTCGACATACTCTTCGCCGGAGACCTTATGCAGCATGAAAGCCAGTTGAATGCAGCACGGCAGAGCGACGGCACATACAGCTATTCACCATGCTACAGCAAGATAAAGGAGTATGTCAGCAGTGCAGATGTTGCCGTTGCCAATCTCGAAACTACAATTGCAGGGAAGCCCTACGGCGGATACCCCATGTTCTGCGCACCCGACAGTTTCCTTTACGCCGCACGCGATGCAGGCTTCGACATAATGCTGCTTGCCAACAACCACTGTCTCGACCGCGGACGACGAGGAGCACTGCGCACGCTCGCCATGCTCGACTCATTGAAGATAGAGCACATAGGCGTCTACCGCGACAGCACCGACAGGGCGCAGCGCTATCCCTACATACTTGAGGAGAGAGGTATGAAGATAGCACTCCTCAACTACACCTACGGCACTAACGGTATCCCCGTCCCCGCACCGCTGATAGTCAACCTGATAGACAAGCCCACAATGGAACGCGACATTGCCGCCGCACGCAATATGCGCCCCGATGCAATAATCGTATGCATACATTGGGGCGATGAATTCACACACCAGACATCAAAGCAGCAGCGCGAGCTTACCGATTGGCTGTTGGCACAAGGTGTGGACCACATAATAGGCAACCACCCCCATGTGATACAACCTTTTGAGCTTCGCCGCGAAGCAAACTCCCTCGCTCGCCATGCGGTAGTATATTCGCTCGGCAACCTCATTTCGGGGATGTATGCCCGCGGACGCGACGGCGGAGCACTCGTTACACTGAAAATGCAGAAATTCGGCGGAACCACCCGCCTGCTGCGCATGAAATATCTGCTCACATGGGTGGCACGCCCCATGCGCGATGGAGTAAAGAACTTCGAAATATGGCCCGCCGCAACAGCACCACAGAATATCCCCGCCGTAACAAGGGAGAAGATAAATGAATTTCTCGACGACAGCCGCAAACTGCTCGAAAGCGAAGAAACCTACGTTAAAGAGGAACTGTTGCCCTGACAAGGCAACAAATATGGTTAACAACCATTGTCGATAACAATCTTTTCTAAAAAAATCAGAAAATATAAGAAATATTCGTCCCTTTTTGGTTACTTTGTAGCAGATGGAAGAAAAGAGTAAACCTAAAGGACGGATAGCAAAAATTGCAGGGTTGATTATTATCATCCCTCTGATTATTGTATCCGCAGCCATAGTGTCGCTCTACCTTCCTCCTGTGCAGAAATATATTATAGAAAAGTGCAGCGAATATATAGCAGAGAGCAGCGGATACAACCTGACGTTAGGTAGATTCACGCTCGCATTTCCGCTCGACATCAATATTGAGGATTATACTCTCTCGCAAGAGAGCGACACGCTGCTGCATGGCGAAAGATTGCGACTGAGCGTGCAGTTGAGACCACTGTTCAGCGGTAAGGCCGAAGCAGACTACATCACCATTGAGAACAGTTGCATAGACAGCCACACACTTATCGACGGAGTAAGGATAGAGGGCCTGATAGGCACACTGCGCACATCCGTACGCAGTTACGACATAAAGAACAATTCTCTGACAATCAACCGTCTGAACCTCACAGACAGCCATACTACAATAACATTGAGCGACAAGTCAGAAGAGCCGGACACAACAAAATCATCGCCGCAAGCGTGGCACATTGCACTGAACAACGGCAAGCTGGAGAACATAGGCATTGAGATAAGAAACGACAGCACAAGCTACGCGGCACATATAGCAGAGAGCAGAATAGAAAATGCCGAAGCAAAAATAGATGAGCAGGCATACAGCATAGAAGAGTTCATACTCGCCGGCAGCTCATTCAGATACGATAAAGGAGAGACAGCAGACACACTCTCCCCCACCGACCACCTGCATTTTGACAACATCCACGCAAATTTCAAAAAAGCCGCCTACTCTCCTCAAAAAAGCAATCTGACGGTAGAGCAATTGAGATTCGACCAGAAGCCGCGCGGCCTTTCGCTCACAAACGCCACGCTCACAGCCACCGGCGACAGCACAAAGTACACCATAAAGGAGCTTAGAATCTCCACCGGCAACGGCAGCAGTCTGAAAGCAGATGCAACAATACCGCACGAAATAAAGAGCGGGAATATCAATACCGACCTCACACTCAACCTCAGCAAAAAAGACCTGCAAGGCTTTCTCGCAGCCGAGACATACGGCAAACTCAAACAACTGCCCGACTCCACGCTGAAGCTCACAGCCGCCCTGCGTGGTACCATGCGCAAGATGCGCATTGACACGATAGACGCAAGAATCCCACGCCTTGCACACATAGCCGTAAGCGGCGAAGCAAGCAACATCACAGAGAGGAACCGCAGTGCCGACCTTTACATAAACGGCACCGCCGACAATCTGCACAAGTTCCTGTATTCCAATGCACTGCCCGATACATTCAGACAAGAAGCACTGTACTTAAGGAGCAAACTGGCACTCAACGGCGGCGAATACTCCACCGTTGCATCATTGACATCCGGCAAGGGCACGATAGAGATAAAGGCAATGTACGACGAAAAGGAGGAAAGCTACGAAGCAACAGCAAGAGCAAAGGATTTTTCACTTTCAAAGTTGCTGCCCGAAATTCCTCTGCACGACGCAAATCTTATACTCACAGCCGAGGGTAAAGGATTCGACATACTATCGCCCGAAACAGACTACAGATACACTCTGCTGCTCGATACGCTCACATACGACTCCCTGACATTCAACAGCATCACACTGAATGCCGGCCAAACAAAGGGAGTGTCGGACATCCATCTGCTCTCCACCGGCAAAGGGATGGAGATAACCATGTTTGCCCACACACTGCTGAAAGACTCCACCATTGAGAACACCACAGACATTGAACTGAAGAATGTGGAACTGCAGCGCCTCGCCGCCACCCGCAGTCCGGCACGCGCCACAATGAAACTCGCCATAAAAGCCGCCACTGACCTCAAGGATAAATATTCGCTCAATATCATAGGCGAAAATATGCGCATTGCACACGGCGGCAAGGAATATACCCCTGCAAGACTCGACCTTACAGCCTCCACCGCAGAGGATAGCACACGACTGCACCTCACAAACGGCGACCTCAGCATCAACGGATATATGGCTGCCGGCTACGGGACAATACTCCGAAGCATAGAAACAACCGTTGCAGAGATACAAAAGACCATACAGTCGGGCGACACCCTGCTCGACATACGCCGATATGAAAGGATGTTGCCCGAAACCTCGCTCGACATAAAGGCAAAAGAGAAAAACATCCTCGCAGGAATACTCTCAATGCAGGGAATAACATACAGGGAACTTAACCTGAAATTGGACCTTGACACGCTAAAAGGGATAAACAGCCGCGCAAGCATACACCACTTCGAACGCGGCGATATACACTTCGACACCCTGCGTGCCGCACTCAGCCAAGAGCAGGAGAGACTGAGATATTTTGCAGGCATCAGAAGCCGCGCGATGAGGGGAAAGAACGAAAAAGCCACTTTCGGAGCATTCCTCTATGGCGCATTGCAGAACAACGAGCTTACGGCAAACTACGTATTCCGCGACAACAAGGACACCCCCGGTATGCGCATAGGAGTAACGGCAAAGATGACCGGCGAGGGATACAGATTCAGATTCAACCCCGATGCAATACTATTCCGCCACCCCTTCACCTTCAACGCCGACAACACAATAGAGTTGACAAAGCGATTGAAAATCAAGGGCAACATCGACCTGCGCGACAGCACAGACAGCGGTGCCACACTGACGGCTACGACCGACTCTGCCGACAACCAGGAACTGTCGTTGGAACTGCACAGCATAGACCTCGAAGCAGCGACAAGGATGCTTCCGTTTGCCCCCGACCTATCAGGAACCGTCAATGCCGACCTCCACTACCGTGAGAGCGGTAAAGGTCTGTTGCTTGGAGGCGACATACAGAGCACAGACCTCGCATACGAAGGCACACTTATAGGCGACGAAAGCCTTGAACTATCATACATCCCCATAAGCGACAAGGAGCAGCACTCCTATGCGGCACTGCTGCACAACGGCACACAAGTTGCACAAATGACAGGAATATACAACAGCGACTCCACAAGACAACAGAATATGGGAGAGCTCACACTCACACGACTGCCGGTATCGTTGGCAAACGCCTTCCTCAAAGAGAGCAATATCACTACAAAAGGCTACCTCGACGGCGTAATGACAATAAGCAGAGAAAATAATCGCACAATAACCGACGGACACATACAGTTCGACTCGGTATACGCCGACCTTCCGCAATTCGGCACAAGCCTCCATCTGGTAGATGACAAGGTGGAGATAAAAGAGAGCAAATTGCAATTCCGCGACTTCAGCATATACGCAAAGGGAAACACACCCTTTGCCATCAACGGCACGATAGACCTCAGCACCCTGCCCGACGCCATATTCGACCTGCGCATGAGAGCCGACAACTACGAAATAATCAATGCCAAACGACAAAAAGGAGCAATGTTCTACGGCCGTATGTTCGTAAACCTCAATTCGCGTATCACAGGCCCGATAAGTTCGCTAAAGGTTGGTGGCAACGGCACCATACTCGGCAAGAGCGACTTCACATATGTATTGCAGAAAACACCGCTCGAAGCCGCCAACGACCTCGATGGCCTTGTAACATTCACCAACTTCAAGGACACCACACGCACAAAGCCTTCAACGGCGGCAGAATACAATTTCGGAAACATAGAAATGAACCTCTCGCTGCACATAGAAGAGGGGGCACGCATCAACGCCGATTTTGACGAAGAGCGAAACAGCTACATAAAATTACAGGGCGAAGGCAATCTCAACCTCACATACAACCGCGAATCGGATATGAACCTCATCGGACGCTACACACTCAGCAGCGGAGAGATGAAATACACCCTGCCCATCATTCCTTTGAAGACATTCAACATTGCACAGGGAAGCAACATCACATGGACAGGCGATATAATGAACCCCACGCTTGACATCACAGCAACCGAACGCGTAACATCGTCTGTTACAATAGACAACAACACTCAGGCCACAGCATTCGATGTTGGGGTGAAACTGACAAACACCCTCGACAACATGGGACTCGGTTTCACACTTACCGCACCCGAAAATGCAGCCGTACAAAATCAACTGAATTCTGTAGATGCGGAGACACTCAACAAATACGCCCTCACTATGCTCATCACCGGTGTCTACACAGGCGGAGACAACAGCCTAAACGTATCAAATGCACTAAGTTCGTACCTCGATGCACAGATAAACAACATTGTAGGCAATGCCATGAGCAGCACAATGGACATAAACGTAGGTATCACAGATGTTGAGAACAGCGACACCGGCGACAAATACAAGAACTACTCGTTCAGCTTTACCAAAAGGTTCTGGAACGACCGTCTGACGGTAATTGTCGGCGGCGAAGTAAACAACAACGAACATGCCACCGGTAACGAAAGTTTCATAAACAACGTATCGCTCGAATGGAAGATAAGCAATTCGGGCAACCGCTATCTGCGACTATTCTACGACAAGAACTACGAGTCGATACTCGAAGGAGAGATTACCGAAGCCGGAGTCGGATACATATACAAACGCAAGATGAACAACCTGAACGAACTGCTCATCTTCAGAAGAAAGGAGGAATAGATGAAAAAGACACTGTTCGTAATAACAATCCTCAGCCTCACACTCCTTTCGTGCAGCACCACCCGCAATCTGCCCGAAGGCGAGACGCTGTACACCGGAATAAAAAAGATAACCGTCGTAGACCAAAAGACGAATGCCGCAACCCCCATAGGCGACGAAGCTGTAACAGAAATAACCGCTGCGCTATCATGCCCTCCGAATGCCTCTATTGCAGGCAGTTCGAAATACCGTGGCATACCCTTCGGCCTGTGGTGGTACAATGGTTTTGTGAACAGCAAAAGCAGGATAGGAAAATGGTTCTTCAAGACCTTCGCTTCCACACCTGTGCTGTTGTCCGATGTAAACCCCACACTACGAACGCAGGTCGCAAGCAGCAGATTGCAAAATTACGGTTACTTCAACGGCAAGGTAACAGAAGAGATTATCCCATCCAAGAGAAACCCGCGGAAAGCAAAGGTCAGCTACACGGTAACCCTCGGCAATCCCATGCTCTACGACTCTATAGAGTACCGCAACTTCTCACCCGGAGAAGATAGATTCATAAGCGGCACATTAAGGAAGAGCAATATTGTGAAAGGGGAACAGTTCAGCGTGCCCAACCTCACAGCCGAACGCAACAGGCTGTCGGCCCTGCTGCGCGACAACGGATACTACTACTATCAAAGCAACTACATCACCTACAGCGCCGACACTATAAACAACCCCGGATATATAAGCCTGAGAGTGGAACCGCAAAAAGGCCTCCCTGCCGACACGAGAAAACCGTGGTACATAGGAAGCACCACGCTCAGAATAACAAAGCCAGGCACATCGGCATTAAACTACGACACACTGAGATTCAGGAATCTCACATACATATACAACGGCGAAAAGCCCCCCGTACGCCCCGGTACCATCCTGCGCAACATGCAGTTGCGCAGAGGAGCGCTATATTCGCAGGAGCGGCAGTCGATGACACTCAGCCAACTGAGCAGCCTCAATATCTTCAACGGAGTAAATCTATCCTTCGCCCCGCAGAACGGCGACACACTCGGCATGAACATCACTGCACAGTTAGGCAAGCCCTACGACTTCACATTCGAGCTGAATGCCACCACCAAGAGCAACGACCAGATAGGCCCGGGAAGCAAGATAACCCTTTCGAGAAATAACATCTTCCGTGGCGGCGAAACACTGAAATTTTCGCTCCTCGGCTCATACGAATGGCAGACAGACAGCGAAGTACGCGGAAAAGAATCGGTAATAAACTCATGGGAAATAGGTTCGAATGTATCGCTCACCTTCCCCCGCATCTTCTTCCCCCTCATACACCGACGCTACCTGCGCTTCCCCTCATCTACCTCTTTCAGCATCTACGGCAACCAGCTCAACCGCTCAGGCTTCTTCAAGATGGTGCACGTTGGCGGCGAAGCCACATACACACTTAAACCCAAACAGACCACCACCCACAAGATAACTCCCTTCCGTCTGACATACGACATGTTGCAACGCACCACCGCGAAATTCGACTCCATTATATCAGCCAACCGCTCGATAGCCAACAGTTTCCGCGACCAGTTTATACCGGCGATGCAATACAGCATCACCTACGACAACACAGCCACCACGCACCGCAACAAGACATGGTGGGAGAACAGCATAACCTCGTCGGGCAACATTGTATCGCTCGCATTCTGCGCCTTCGGCGAGAAATGGGACGAAAAGAACAAAAACATCTTCGAAAATCCTTATGCACAATTCCTCAAATTCACCACAGAAGTGCGCAACCTGTTCCGCATAGACTCGCGCAACCACATAGCCACACGCTTCATGGCAGGTGCCATCGCCAGCTACGGAAACTCTACCACAGCACCCTACAGCGAACAGTTCTACATAGGTGGTGCCAACAGCCTCAGAGCTTTCACTGTACGCTCTTTGGGACCCGGCAGCTACCACCCCGCCGATGCCACACGATACTCCTACCTCGACGAGACAGGTACCATGAAACTCGAAGCCAACATCGAATACCGCGCACGACTATTCGGCAACCTGCAAGGAGCACTATTCGTGGACGCAGGCAATATATGGTTGCTGCGCGAGGACAAGGAACGCCCCGGCGGTAAATTCACTATCAAGGACTTTGCCGACCAGATAGCGCTCAACACAGGCTTCGGCCTAAGGTACGATCTGCAATTCCTCGTACTGCGCTTCGACGTGGGCATCGCACTGCACTATCCCTACGACACAGGCAAGAGCGGATACTACAACATACCCTCTTTCGGCAAAGGCTACGCATGGCACTTTGCCATAGGTTACCCGTTCTGATAAAACATAGTACACAATCACTGCATAAAAAAGGAATAAAACTCATTGACATTAGAAAATATTAACTAACTTTGTACCCGTTTATAGACAATTATTTATTTGTAACACAATAAAAACAAAAAATCATGAAACCTACACTTTTTGTATTAGCAGCAGGAATGGGCAGCCGTTACGGCGGTCTCAAACAGCTCGACGGTCTCGGCCCCAACGGAGAAACCATCATGGACTACTCTATCTTCGATGCAATCCGCGGCGGCTTCGGTAAATTGGTATTCGTAATCCGCAAGGACTTCGAACAGGACTTCCGCGAGAAAATCCTCAGCAAATACGAGGGACACCTTCCCACAGAATTGGTATTCCAGGCTATTGATGACCTTCCCGAAGGCTTCACAGCTCCCGAAGACCGCAAAAAACCCTGGGGTACAAACCACGCAGTGCTCATGGGCAAGAATGCTATCAAAGAGCCTTTTGCAGTAATCAACGCAGACGACTTCTACGGCAAGGACGCATTCGCAGTTATGGGCAAATGGTTGTCAGAGCTTCCCGAAGGCAGCACAAACAGATACAGCATGGTAGGCTTCCGTGTATGCAACACACTCAGCGAGAATGGTAGCGTAGCACGCGGCGTATGCGAGAAGAACGACGAGAATATGCTCACAGGCGTTGTTGAGCGCACAGAGATTATGCGCGTTGACGGCAAAATCTGCTACAAGGACGAGAACGGCGAGTGGATTGAGGTTGCTGAGAACGCACCCGTATCAATGAACTTCTGGGGCTTCACACCCGACTACTTCAACTACTCTGAGGAGCAGTTCATTGACTTCTTGAAGGCAAATGCAAGCAACCCCAAATCAGAGTTCTTCATTCCTTTGGTAATCGACAACCTTATCAACAGCGGCAAAGCAACTTGCGAGGTACTCGACACCACATCAAAATGGTTCGGTGTAACATACGCAGACGACCGTCAGGCTACAGTCGACAAGATTGTATCTTTGATAGAGGCAGGCGAATATCCCAACAAACTCTTCTAATAAAGGGAAATAACACGACAAAATTAGGGGCAGAAATGTCCCTAATTTTTATATAACAAAGACACAATGAAAAAGTTAAATTCAATAATGTTGCTTGCTGTACTCCTTTTGGTAGCAGCCTGCACTAAGGAGACACGCACATTCACATACGAAGAGGTAACAGACGCATGGCACAAGGGAACAACACTCCCTGTAGATGCATCAGCACAGTTCCCTCCCAAACCCGTAAAGCCTGCAAAGGATAACGGCATGAACGTACTTGTAGATGTTTCGCACCAGTGTTCTTTCGCCTACTTATGGGGAATGCCTCCCCAACTCAGAGAGGACGGCTACCGTGCAATCCCCTCAATGGCATCACTCGACAAGGTTCTTGACGAGGATGGCGTAAGCCGTATGCGTCTGCATTTCGACGAAGAGAACAACATCTACCCCTTCGGCTGGGTACCCAACTACAAATATAACATCGTAGTAACCCAGCAGCTCGACAGAAATGCCCCCGGCTATACCGAGGCCGAGTGCAAAGCCCTCGAAGAGTTTGTAGCAGACGGCGGTTCACTCTTTATCCTCACCAACCCCCAAAGCAGCGTCGAGGGATGGAGCATGAACAACCTCGCTGCACAGTTCGGCGCAAAATACACCGACAAGCAGGACAAGTACGAAGGCTTCAACTACGCAGTGATAGAGGTTGACGACAAATGGGAAGTTCTCGCAAAGGGCGAGAACGGACAGCCCGTACGCGCACGCCGCACCTACAAGGATGGTCGAATTATAATAAGCGGATACAGCGAGGATATAAAATTCGACGAGATCAACGACAAGGCGAGCGAAGAGGAGAAAGCACGCAAAAAAGCCATAAACGAGAAGAAGCGCTCCATTATCGATGCCTCTTTCGGCTGGTTGTGTGAAAATCAAAAAGATTTTGGCGAGAAGTATCGTCCCGGACAGAGCGGTTGGGGCGGCGGTGGTGCAATCTACCCCGAACTTGAGACCAACCTCGATGGCTTTGTAGTATATTACACTCCCAATATGGACGAGAAACTCAAGCAGACTGTAGTTACATAAATGCCTCGCATAACCGACCAGATTATGGCATGGCATCCCTCTACCCCCACACCCGAACC
>JAFYLO010000135.1 GCA_017557045.1 Bacteroidaceae bacterium
ATGAACATCACATTCGTTACTACCGCTAAGACTGACGAAGAGGGTTACGCACTGCTCAAGGAGTTCGGATTACCTTTTAAAAACGCTAAAAATTCATAACAATAGAATATGGCAAAGGAATCAATGAAAGCTCGTGAGGTAAAACGAGCAAAATTGGCTAAGAAGTATGCCGCAAAACGTGAAGCACTCAAGAACATCATCAACACAGGTAGTGCTGAGGAAGCTTACGAGGCTGCACGCAAATTGCAGGACCTGCCTTTGAACTCTAACCCTATCCGTATGCACAACCGTTGCAAGCTGACAGGTCGTCCCAAAGGTTACATCCGTCTTTTCGGTATATCAAGAATCCAGTTCCGCGAGATGGCTTCACAGGGCCTTATCCCCGGAGTTAGAAAAGCAAGTTGGTAATTGAGTTTTTAATTATAAATATTGTCAGGGTAGTCCTGATTAATTTAAGTTAAGTTTTTATGACAGATCCTATTGCAGATTATTTGACGAGGTTGAGAAACGCCATCCAGGCTAAGCACAGGGTGGTTGAGGTTCCTGCCTCGAACATCAAGAAGGAAATCACAAAAATCCTTTTTGACAAGGGTTACATCTTGAACTACAAGTTCGTTGAGGATGGCCCCCAGGGCACAATCAAGGTTGCCTTGAAGTACGATGCAAAAAACAAGGTAAATGCTATCCGCAACCTTGTACGTGTATCATCACCCGGTTTGCGTCGTTATACGGGATACAAAGATATGCCTAGAGTGATTAATGGATTGGGTATCGCTATCTTGTCGACATCCAAAGGTGTAATGACAGACAAAGAGGCTGCTGCTGAGAAGATCGGTGGTGAGGTTCTCTGCTACGTCTACTAATTTAGGGAGGAATTGAACAATGTCTAGAATTGGTAAATTGCCTATCAGTATCCCCGAAAAGGTAACAGTAACTGTCAGCGATGACAACGTAATTACCGTAAAAGGTCCCAAGGGCGAGCTTTCACAGAAAATCGACCCTTCTATTGAAGCAGTTATTGAGAACGGTGTAATCACATTCACATACACAGGTGGCAAGACAGTTGCCGAGGCTACAAAGCAGGAGCATGCTTTCCATGGCCTTTACAGAGCTCTTGTTAACAACATGGTTATCGGTGTTTCAACCGGTTTCACAAAGGAGCTTGAGCTTGTAGGTGTAGGTTACCGTGTAAGCGAGAAGCCCAATAACTCAATCGAGTTGTTGCTTGGTTACACTCACCCCATCTATATGCAGTTCCCTGCAGAGGTGAAGATTACAACAAAATCAGAGAGAAACAAGAACCCGCTTATCACATTGGAGTCTTGCAACAAGGAGTTGCTTGGTCTGATTTGCGCAAAGATTCGTTCTTTCCGCAAGCCCGAGCCCTACAAAGGTAAAGGTGTTAAGTTTGTTGGCGAGGTTATACGTCGCAAGTCAGGTAAGTCGGCTGGTGCTAAATAATTAAAATCGTAAGCAAATGACTACAAAAATAGAAAGACGGACCAAGATTAAATATAGAGTACGCAATAAGGTAACAGGTGTTGCCGAGCGTCCCCGCATGAGCGTATTCCGCAGCAATAAACAGATCTACGTTCAGATTATCAACGACCTCACAGGTTGCACATTGGCTTCAGCTTCATCACTTGGTCTTGAGGCAATGCCCAAGAAGGAGCAGGCTGCTAAGGTAGGTGAATTGATTGCTAAGAAAGCTATTGAGGCAGGCATCACAACTGTAGTGTTTGACCGTAATGGCTATCTTTATCACGGGAGAGTTAAGGAAGTTGCAGATGCAGCGCGTAATGGTGGGCTTAAATTCTAATGAATATGGCAGTTAATAATAGAGTAAAAGTCGCAGCAGACATAGAGTTAAAAGATAGATTGGTTGCTATCAACCGTGTAACAAAGGTTACAAAGGGTGGTCGCACATTCAGTTTCTCTGCAATCGTTGTTGTAGGAAACGAGAATGGTATCATCGGTTACGGTCTTGGTAAAGCAAGCGAAGTTACCGCCGCTATTGCAAAGGGCGTAGAGGCTGCCAAGAAGAATTTGGTTCGCGTACCCGTATTGAAAGGTACAGTACCCCACGAGCAGATTGCACGTTTCGGCGGTGCTGAGGTATTCATCAAACCCGCTTCTCATGGTACCGGTGTTGTTGCCGGTGGTGCTATGCGTGCCGTACTTGAGAGCGTAGGTATTACTGACGTGTTGGCTAAATCTAAAGGCTCATCTAACCCTCACAACCTTGTGAAGGCTACTATCGAGGCATTGAGCATGATGCGCGATGCTCGCACTGTAGCTGAGAACAGAGGCGTGAGCTTGAGTAAAGTATTTAACGGATAATAGGAGAATTATAATGGCTACTATCAAAGTAAAGCAGGTGAGAAGCCGTATCGGCGCTCCCAAGACACAGAAGCTCACACTTGATGCTCTGGGTCTTACAAAAATGAACAAGGTGGTTGAATGTCAAGATAATCCCTCTGTTCGTGGTATGATTAAGAAAGTTCAGCATTTGGTTGCCATTGTTGAAGAGTAATTAATTTTAAAAAGATTTGGCTATGAAATTAAATAATCTGAAGCCTGCTGAGGGCTCAGTCAAAGCTCGTAAAAGAATTGGTCGTGGAACCGGCTCAGGTAGAGGTGGTACTTCTACCCGTGGTCACAAAGGTGCCAAGTCTCGTTCTGGTTACAAGAAGAAAATCGGTTTCGAGGGTGGTCAGATGCCTTTGCAGCGTCGCGTTCCCAAGTTCGGTTTCAAGAATGTTAACCGCGTAGAGTATAAAGCTATCAATTTGTCTACACTTCAGGCTCTCGCAGAGAAGAATTCTCTTGAGGTAATCAATATCGAAACATTGGTTGCAGCAGGTTTCATCTCTTCAGGTCAGCTTGTAAAGATTCTCGCTAACGGAACACTTAGTGCGAAACTTACTGTAGAGGCTAACGCTTTCTCTCAAAAAGCTGTAGAGGCTATTGAGGCTGTAGGTGGAACTGTAGTAAAGCTTTAAAAAATGGCTAATAAGTTATCAAACCTTAAATTTGTCCAGACTATGAAGAATATCTGGAAAATTGAGGACCTGAGAATGCGCCTGGGTCTTACAATCCTCTTCGTCGCGATCTACCGTTTCGGTTCATTCGTGGTGTTGCCCGGTATTGACCCCAGCATGCTCACAAAACTCCAGGAGCAGACAAGTGGTGGCCTTATGTCACTTCTTGACATGTTCTCTGGAGGTGCATTCTCTAATGCTTCAATCTTCGCACTCGGTATCATGCCCTACATTACGGCATCTATCGTTGTGCAGTTGTTGGCAATGGCGGTCCCCTATTTCCAGAAACTTCAGCGCGAGGGCGAGAGCGGACGCCGCAAAATCAATCAATACACAAGATACTTGACCGTATTGATTCTTTTGGTGCAGGCTCCCTCTTACTTGATGAACCTGCGTTATACAGCTGCCGGTGCATTCAATGAGAGCGTTAACCTTGGTCTTTTCATGGTTACCTCTACTATCATTCTTGCAGCAGGCAGTATGTTTATCCTTTGGTTGGGTGAACGTATAACAGACAAGGGTGTAGGAAACGGTGTATCTCTCATCATCATGATCGGTATCATCGCCCGTCTGCCTCAGGCTTTCATCCAGGAATTTGCTTCGCGTATGTCTGCCGCTACAGGTGGTGGTGTAATCATGTTCTTGCTTGAGGTTGCATTCCTCCTTATTGTAATATGTGGTGCAATTGCTCTTCTGCAGGGTACACGCAAGGTGCCTGTTCAGTATGCAAAGCAGACAGCAAGCGGTGCGACATTCAGCGGTGCGCGTCAGTATCTTCCCTTAAAGGTAAATGCGGCTAACGTGATGCCTATCATCTTTGCACAGGCAATCATGTTCATTCCTCTTGTGTTCACAGGATTGTACACAGAGGCTGATGTGCCCACTTTTATGAGATTGATGCTTGATCACACATCATGGGTTTATAATCTCATATTTGCTCTGCTCATTATATTGTTTACATACTTCTACACAGCTATCACAATCAATCCTGTTCAGATGGCTGAAGATATGAAGCGTAACAATGGCTTTATCCCCGGCATCAAACCCGGCAAGCCTACAGCTGAGTATATAGATACAGTTATGTCGCGTATTACATTGCCCGGTTCACTCTTCCTTGCAGTAATCGCCATTATCCCTGCATTCGCAAATGTATTTGGTGTTCAGCAGGAGTTTGCACAGTTCTTCGGTGGTACATCACTCCTTATCCTTGTGGGTGTAGTCCTCGATACACTGCAGCAGATTGAGAGCTACTTGTTGATGAGACATTATGATGGTCTGTTGAAGTCAGGCCATATTAAAGGTCGTATGGGTTAATCTAATTAAGAATGATATTTCTTAAGACAGCAGACGAAATAGAACTACTTCGGCAGAGCAATCTGCTTGTTGGCAGGGCGCTTGCCGAAGTAGCTAAAATAATAGAGCCGGGCGTTACTACACGTCAGCTTGACAAGGTTGCTGAGGAGTTTATCCGCGATAATGGGGCAATCCCCACATTCAAGGGTTATCCTAATCACGAAGGCAAGCCATTCCCCGGTTCGATATGCGCTTCAGTAAATGAAGTAGTGGTACATGGTATTCCCAATGATGTGCCTTTGAAAGAGGGAGATATAATTTCCGTTGATTGCGGAACACTGCTCAATGGTTTTTGTGGCGACTCATGCTATACATTTTGTGTAGGTGAGGTAGATGAAGAGACCAGAAAACTATTGCAGGTAACAAAGGAGTCCCTTTATCTTGGCATAGAGCAGGCTGTTCACGGCAAGCGTCTTGGGGATATAGGTAATGCAGTTCAGACCCACTGCGAATCAAACGGGTTCGGAGTAGTGCGCGAATTTGTAGGTCACGGCATTGGTCGTGATATGCACGAGGCGCCAGAAGTTCCCAATTATGGTCGCAAGGGTAATGGCCTGCAGCTTCGCGAAGGAATGTGTCTGGCAATTGAGCCAATGATTACTTTGGGTAAGCGTCAGATATTCATGGAGCGTGACGGATGGACGGTAAAGACCCGCGATCGCAGAAATGCAGCTCATTTTGAGCATACGGTTGCGGTTGGTCGCCATGGTGCCGATATTTTATCGTCGTTCGAGTTTGTCGAAGAAGTTTTAAGAAGTAAAGGTTATTGATATGGCTAAACAGAATGCAATTGAACAAGACGGTACAATCGTAGAGGCATTGTCAAATGCTATGTTCCGTGTAGAATTACAGAACGGTCACGTAGTAATTGCACACATTTCCGGTAAGATGAGAATGCATTACATAAAGATCCTTCCCGGTGATAAGGTTCGCATTGAAATGTCTCCCTATGATTTGACCAAGGGCAGAATCGTATTCCGATATAAATAAAAACAAAATATTATGAAAGTAAAAGCATCTATCAAGAAACGTACTCCTGACTGCAAAATCGTTCGTCGCAACGGACGTTTGTATTTGATTAATAAGAAGAACCCCAAGTTCAAATTGCGTCAGGGTTAATTTATTGTGATAATTAAATAATATATATTCGTATATGGCTATAAGAATAGTTGGTGTAGACATACCTCAGAACAAGAGAGGTGAGATTGCGTTGACATACATCTATGGTATCGGACGCAGCAGTGCTACCAAAATCCTTGCGAAAGCAGGTGTAGATAAGGATATCAAAGTTCAGGACTGGACAGATGATATGGCAGCCAAAGTCCGTGAGGTAATTGGTGCCGAGTACAAGGTAGAGGGTGACCTCCGCTCAGAAATCCAGTTGAATATCAAACGACTGATGGATATCGGTTGCTACCGTGGTATACGTCACCGTATCGGTCTGCCTGTTCGTGGTCAGAGCACAAAGAACAACGCTCGTACACGTAAGGGCCGTAAGAAAACGGTTGCAAACAAGAAGAAAGCTACGAAATAAAAATTAAGTAATTAATATGGCAAAGAAAACAGTTGCAACAAAAAAGAGAAATGTGAAGGTCGGTGCAAACGGACAGCTTCACGTTCACTCGTCATTCAACAACATTATCGTCAGCCTTACAAATGACGAGGGACAGGTTATCTCATGGTCTTCTGCCGGTAAAATGGGCTTCAGAGGTTCTAAGAAGAACACTCCTTATGCAGCTCAGATGGCAGCTGAGGCTTGCTCAAAAATCGCTTTCGATTTGGGCTTGCGCAAGGTAAAAGCATATGTTAAGGGTCCCGGTAACGGTCGCGAGTCTGCTATCCGTACTGTACACGGTGCAGGTATTGAGGTTACTGAAATCGTGGACGTAACACCGCTGCCTCACAATGGTTGCCGTCCTCCGAAGAGAAGAAGAGTATAACTTTTAATTAAAGAAATTCAGAAATGGCTAGATATACAGGTCCTAAAAGTAAGATTGCACGTCGTTTCGGTGAGCCTATCTTTGGTCCCGACAAAGTGCTTTCAAAGAAGAATTATGCTCCCGGTATGCACGGCAACAACCGTCGTCGCAAGTCATCGGAGTACGGTATAATGTTGGCTGAAAAGCAGAAAGCTAAGTACACATACGGTGTTCTTGAGAGACAGTTCCGTAACGCCTTCAATAAGGCTGATTCGGCTCCCGGTATCACCGGTGAGGTTCTCTTGCAGCACTTGGAGTCACGTCTCGATAACCTTGTTTATCGTCTCGGTATCGCTCCTACACGTGCAGCAGCACGTCAGCTTGTAAGCCACTGCCACATTGTACTTGACGGTAAAGTAAACAATATTCCTTCATGTTTCGTTAAGCCCGGCCAGATAATCGGTGTTCGCGAGCGTTCTAAGTCTCTCGAAGTTATCCAGGATTCATTGGCAGGTTTCAACCACAGCAAATACTCATGGTTGGAGTGGGATGCTTCTGCAATGGCAGGTAAATATCTCAATATGCCTGAGCGCGCAGAGATCCCCGAGAACATCAAGGAGCAGTTAATCGTTGAGTTGTACAGCAAATAATAATTGATAATGGCGATATTAACATTTCAAAAACCTGATAAGGTAATAATGTTGGAGGCAACCGATTTCTTCGGAAAATTCGAGTTTCGTCCTTTGGAACCCGGCTTCGGTACTACCGTAGGTAATGCTTTGCGCCGTATCCTTCTCTCTTCACTTGAGGGTTTTGCAATCAACTACATCCGCATTGCAGGTGTAGAGCATGAATTTGCAACAGTTCCCGGTGTAGTGGAGGATGTAACCAACATTATATTGAATCTGAAGAAGGTTAGATTCAAAAGAGTGGTTGAGGAGTTCGAATCTGAGAAAGTCTCAATCAATGTAGAGAATACTGAAGAATTCAAAGCTGGAGACATCAGCAAGTATTTAACCGGATTTGAAGTGTTAAACCCGGAGTTAGTCATTTGCCATCTCGATTCAACGGCTAAAATGCAGATTGAAATCAGTATAAACACGGGTCGCGGTTATGTTCCTTCTGACGAGAACAGAGAGTACTGCACAGATCCTACAATGATTCCAATCGACTCTATCTACACTCCCATTCGTAACGTTATGTACCAGGTTGAGCCTTTCCGCGTTGAGCAGAAGACTGACTACGACCGTTTGGTTCTTGAGGTTACGACGGATGGTTCCATTCACCCGAAGGAGGCTTTGAAGGAGGCTGCTAAAATCTTGATTTATCACTTCATGTTGTTCTCTGACGAGAAAATCGCCATCGAGACAAGTGATTTGGATAGTCCTGATGAGTTCGATGAAGAGGTATTGCGTATGCGTCAGTTGCTTAAGACCAAGCTTGTTGACCATAACCTCTCGGTTCGCGCTCTTAACTGCTTGAAGGCTGCCGATGTTGAGACACTCGGACAGTTGATACAGTACAATAAGTCAGACCTTCTCAAGTTCCGCAACTTCGGTAAGAAATCGCTCACTGAGCTTGATGATTTGCTAGAGAGTCTGAATCTTTCGTTTGGAACAGATATTTCAAAATACAAATTAGATAAAGAATAACAATGAGACATAAAAAATCTTTCAATCATTTGGGTCGTACTGCATCTCACCGTAAGGCCATGTTGTCAAATATGGCAATTTCGTTGATCATGCACAAAAGAATCACTACGACTCTCGCAAAGGCTAAGGAGTTGAAGAAATTCATTGAGCCTTTGATCACAAAGTCTAAAGAAGACACAACAAATTCTCGTCGTGTAGTGTTCAGCTACTTGCAGAACAAGGAGGCTATCATCGAACTTTTCGGAACAATCTCTGAGAAAGTTGCTGAGCGTCCCGGTGGCTATACACGTATAATCAAACTTGGTAACCGTCTTGGTGACGCCGCTGAGATGTGTTTCATCGAGTTGGTTGACTTCAACGAGAATATGGCTAAGCCCACTGCCAAGAAGAGCCGTACTCGTCGTTCTGGCAAGAAGGCTGCCGCTCCTGTTGCAACAGAGGCACCTGCTGAGGAAGCAGCTGCAGAATAAGCCAAAATACGAATCCTTTGGACGTGATGTCCGAAGATATATATCAAGCAGAGTGTCTGTCGGAAAGGACAGACGCTCTGTTCTTTTTTTCGTATGGTCTGTAAATTATCAATAAAATTAAATCCTTTAGGGTTGTTTTAAATATAAATTTACTAACTTTGCCTGTGGCGAACCATCACAAGTCAACACGCCCGACCATACCGCCACAATCTGACGAGGCCGCCCGTGCCGGCAGGATTCTTTGCCGTTAAAGAATTTATTAATCCTCTCAACCTGTAAAAGAGTACAACATGAGTTATTACGTTCTACTGTTTACAATGATTGTGGCATCGTTTCTGTTCGTTGGGGTAACGATGCTCATAGCTAATTTGATATCCCCCCGCTCGTTCAACAAGAACAAGAGCGAAGCATACGAATGCGGTATTCCCACACAAGGTAAAACATGGATGCAGTTCAGAGTAGGTTATTACCTGTTTGCCATCCTCTTTTTGATGTTCGATATTGAGACAGTCTTTCTCTTCCCATGGGCCACTATAGTCCACGAAATGGGAGTGGATGCTTTGCTCGGAATATCGTTCTTTCTTTTTATATTAGTATTGGGATTAGCATACGCATGGCGTAAAAAAGCACTTGAATGGAAATGAAAAAACCTGTAATAAAATCAATCCCTTACGAGGAATTTAAGGACAACGAAACCCTCGAATCCCTTATCACAGAACTCAATAAAGAGCGCACCAATGTGGTAGTAGGCGCACTTGACGACCTTATAAACTGGGGGCGCAGTAACTCTCTGTGGTCTCTTACCTTTGCTACAAGTTGTTGCGGAATAGAATTCATGTCAGTGGGAGCAGCCCGTTATGATTTTGCCCGTTTCGGTTTTGAGGTTACCCGTAACTCTCCCCGACAGGCCGACCTTATAATGGTTGCCGGTACCATCACACACAAGATGGCTCCTGTCCTCAAGCGACTCTACGACCAGATGGCCGAACCCAAATACGTTGTTGCTGTCGGCGGCTGTGCTATAAGCGGCGGTCCTTTCAAAAGTTCATATCATGTACTCAACGGAGTTGACAAGATAATCCCTGTTGATGTTTATATCCCCGGTTGTCCTCCCCGTCCCGAAGCAATTCTTTATGGCATGATGCAGTTGCAACGCAAAGTGAAGGTCGAAAAATTCTTTGGTGGCGTCAACCGTCAGCAAAAGAGTGGCGATGCAACAGAAGATTATCCGATAATAATAACAAACGTACCGCAAGATATAACCGATAAAGAGAGAGAGCAATGAACATCACCTTTATACCACTAAGTGAATTCCGTCCCCGCATGGAGGCATTGCGACAAGAAAAAGGCATGGACTTCTTGCGCGACATAATAGGCATGGACTGGGGCGAAGAGGGCATCGGCGCCATCTATATGCTGGAGAACAGCACCACCAAAGAGAATATCGCCGTAGCTACACGCACCACCGACCGCGAAAATACGATAATCCCTACCGTCAGTGATATTTGGCAGATAGCCAATATGTATGAGCGCGAAGTCTTCGACTTCTTCGGCGTAGTCTTTTCGGGCCACCCCTTCATGCGCCGTCTCTATCTGCGCAACGACTGGGTAGGTTATCCTTTGAGAAAAGATTACGACGAGAGCGAAGCGCTGAACCCGGTAAGAATGTTCAGCGAGAAGAATGAAGAGGATTATCTGCACACACTATCTCCCGACGGTACAATAACAACAACTCTTGACAATAGCTTCGACGACAAAGAATATGTCATAAACATAGGCCCTCAGCACCCCGCTACGCACGGAGTATTGCGCTTCCGCCTGTCGCTTGAGGGTGAGTTTATCCGCAAGGTCGATGTGCACTGCGGCTACATACATCGCGGAATAGAAAAGATAAGCGAAAAGTACACCTATCCTCAGATATTGGCACTTACCGACCGTCTCGACTATCTCAGTGCCCACCAGAACCGCCACGCACTCTGCATGTGCATCGAAAAGGCAATGGGACTCGAAATAACCGACCGTACGCAATACATCCGTACCATCATGGATGAGTTGCAGCGTATCGACTCCCACCTGCTCTTTGTCTCATGTGCAGCTATGGACTTGGGCGCACTCACAGCCTTCATCTACGGTTTCCGCGACCGCGAGAAACTGCTCGACATATTCGAAGAGGTAACCGGTGGCCGACTCATACAGAACTACAACACCATCGGCGGTGTACAGGCTGACATCACTTCCGGCTTTGCCGGCAAAGTGAAAGAATATTGCAAATATATTCTCGGCAAGTTGCAGGAATACAATGATGTCTTCACAAACAACACCATCACCCGCAAACGAATGATAGATGTAGGTGTCCTCAGCAAAGAGGATGCAATCTCATACGGATGTACCGGCGGCACAGGCCGTGCCTCGGGCTGGTCGTGCGATGTGCGCAAACGCCATCCTTACGCCCTTTACGACAAGGTTGACTTCAAGGAGGTGCTCTACAGCAAAGGCGACTGCTACGATCGTCTGCGTCTGCGTATCGACGAGATAAAGGAGTCGGTGAAGATAATCAACCAATTGATAGACAATATTCCCGAAGGCGACTATAAGGTGAAGACCAAACCCATCATACGCATCCCCGAAGGAAGTTATCATGCAGCTGTCGAAGGCTCACGCGGTGAATTCGGAGTCTTCATCGAGAGCAGGGGCGAAAAATCACCCTATCGCATAAAATTCCGTCCTATGGGATTGCCGCTTGTAGCCTCCATGCACACACTGCTCAAAGGTTGCAAAATAGCCGACCTTATGGCCATAGGCGCCACCCTCGACTATGTAATTCCCGATATTGACCGATAAACAGAATTGACAGATATGTTTGACTTCAGTATAATAACAACAGCCATCGACCAGTTCCTGCGCTCACTGATGCCGTCGGCGATGGCAGTATTTCTCGAATGTGTGCTTGTCGCCGTCTGCGTTATTGTGGCATACGTGCTTCTCGCAATAGTTATGATATTCATGGAACGCAAGGTGTGCGCTGCTTTCCAGTGTCGTCTGGGCCCCATGCGTGTAGGCTTCTGGGGATTGTTGCAGGTGTTTGCCGATGTCTTCAAAATGATAATAAAAGAGATTATCCACTTCAAACGCACCGACAATCTGCTTTACAACCTTGCTCCCTATCTCGTAGTCCTCAGCTCACTGCTCACATTCAGTTGTCTGCCATTTGCAAGAGGGCTCGAAGTGCTCGACTTCAATATGGGAATATTCTTCGTCATGGCAACCTCCTCCTTTGGAGTGCTCGGAATAATGCTTGCCGGATGGAGCAGCAACAACAAATACTCCATGATAGGCGCTATGCGAAGCGGTGCCCAGATGGTGAGCTATGAACTTTCCATAGGCTTGAGCATGCTTACTCTTGTTGCTCTCAGTGGCACAATGCAATTGAGCGAAATTGTCGAAAGACAGGCCGATACTTGGTTCATTTTCAAAGGCCATCTGCCTGCCCTCACAGCATTCATAATATACCTGATAGCCGGAAATGCAGAGACCAACCGTGGTCCGTTCGACCTTCCCGAAGCAGAATCAGAACTTACAGCCGGTTACCACACTGAGTATTCGGGTATGGGATTCGGATTCTTCTACGTGGCGGAATTCATGAACCTCTTCATCGTATCGGGAATAGCCTCTACGCTCTTCCTCGGCGGATGGATGCCGTTGCACATACCCGGTCTTGACGGCTTCAATGCTGTCATGGACTTTATCCCCGGAATAGTATGGTTCATGGGCAAGACATTCTTCGTAATATGGTTGCTCATGTGGGTGAAATGGACATTCCCCCGTCTGCGCATCGATCAAGTAATCACTCTCGAATGGAAATACCTTGTACCCATAGGGCTTATAAACCTGCTCATAATGACACTCTGTGTAGTAATGGGGTGGACACTTTAAATTTGTAAGGAAATGAAAGACAAAATAACATATTTCGGCCGCATATACTGCACCTTGAAGTCCCTGCTTACGGGAATGTCCGTAACGCTCAAGGAATTCTTTACCCCAAAAGTAACCGAGCAGTATCCCGAGAACAGAAAGACACTGAAAATTTCTGAGCGTCATCGTGCTCGTCTTGTGATGCCTCACGACGAGCAGGGCGGTAACAAATGTATAGCCTGCGGACTTTGCCAGAATGCATGTCCCAACGGCAGCATAAGCATCACCACAAAAAGCGTTACCGATGAAGAGACGGGTAAAAGCAAGAAAGTGCTTGTGGAGTACAGCTACGACCTCGGTTGCTGCATGTTCTGCCAATTGTGCGTGAATGCATGCCCCAAAGGCGCCATCGAGTTTAGCAACGACTTTGAAAATGCAGTCTTCGACCGCAATAAATTGATACAGAAGTTGAATAAATAGAGTAGAGTATGGAACTGAATACCCTTTCGATAATATTTGCAGGACTCGCCACAATGATGGTGGCAGCCTCGTTGCTCGCGGTTACCACGCGTAACATCATGCGTGCGACCGTATATCTGCTGTTCGTGCTTTTCGGTACGGCCGGAATATACTTTATTCTTCATTACGCCTTCTTGGGCGCTGTGCAGGTAACAGTGTATGCCGGAGGTATAATCGTGCTTTTCGTCTTTGCGGCACTGCTCATAGGCCGTGGTACACGCGACCTCACGCACACCTCCATCCTGCGCTACACGGCAGGATTCACAGCTGCCGTAACAGGTCTTGCACTTAGTGTTTACCTTATATTTACACACAGTTTCCCCGAAGTGAAATCCCCTACATCCATCGTTCCCATGAACCTCATCGGACACACGATGATGGGTGCCGACAAATATAATTTCGTGCTTCCATTCGAAGTTGTGAGCGTGCTTCTGCTCGCCTGCATGGTGGGAGCATTGTTGATAGCAAGAAAAAGATAACCACTATGATACCTGCCGAATATTACCTTGTACTTGCCGCCCTGATGTTCTTCATCGGAGTTTTCGGCTTCTTTACACGACGCAACCTGCTCGCCATGCTCATAAGCACCGAGCTTATACTTAACGCTGTGGATATAAATTTTGCAGTCTTCAATGCCTATTACTACCCCGAACATCTTGAGGGATTCTTCTTCACACTGTTCGCTATAGGTATTGCGGCCGCTGAAACCGCGGTGGCGATAGCAATCATACTTAATGTCTACCGCAACCTGCGTACGATAAGATTAAAGAGCATTAAGAACCTTAAATTTTAGAAGCCATGGAGTTTACTATATTTATATTGGCACTGCCGTTGCTCAGTTTTCTGGTGCTCGCCCTTGCAGGCATGAAGATGCCGCATAAAGTGGCCGGAACAATTGGAACCGTCTCCCTTGCCGCTGTAGCAGTACTCTCATACACGGCAGCCGCACTCTATTTCGGTGGCGGGCGAGGAGCCGACGGCCTTTTCCCCACGCTCATGCCCTATAATTTCGTATGGTTGCCGCTTACCGACAATCTGCATATTGACATGGGCATAATGTTGGATCCCATTTCTGTGATGATGCTCATAGTGATAAGCACTGTCAGCCTCATGGTACACATATACTCTTTCGGATATATGAAAGGCGAGAAAGGTTTCCAACGCTACTATGCCTTCCTGTCGCTCTTCACATTCTCTATGCTGGGGCTTGTGGTAGCTACCAATATCTTTCAGATGTATGTGTTTTGGGAACTTGTGGGAGTATCATCCTATCTG
Organism: Bacteroidaceae bacterium; assembly: GCA_017557045.1. GTDB lineage: Bacteria > Bacteroidota > Bacteroidia > Bacteroidales > Bacteroidaceae > HGM04593. The sequence goes on from JAFYLO010000135.1 coordinate 14,142, forward strand.
CTTATAGGCTTCTACTATACTAAAAAGGCTGCAATAGCAGCGTCGAAGAAGGCGTTTATCGTAACGCGCTTTGCCGACCTCTTTTTCCTTGTAGGCATACTCTTTTACGGATACTACGCGGGCACATTCTCGTTTACCCCTGATGCAATGCTGCTCGCTTCGGCAGGAGCGGTTATCCCCGTAGCCCTCGGACTTATGTTTATAGGTGGCGCCGGCAAGAGCGCAATGTTCCCCCTGCATATATGGCTGCCCGATGCGATGGAGGGCCCGACACCCGTTTCGGCACTCATCCACGCAGCAACAATGGTCGTTGCCGGAGTCTATCTTGTGGCGCGTATGTTCCCCCTATTCATCGGTTATGCTTCCGAAGTGCTGCACATCGTTGCATACATAGGCGCATTCACCGCACTCTATGCAGCGGTGGTGGCCTGTGCACAGACAGACATCAAGCGAGTGCTCGCCTTCTCCACAATTTCGCAGATAGCATTCATGATGGTGGCACTCGGAGTATGCACTTCGGATGACCCACACGACGGCGGTCTCGGCTACATGGCCTCGATGTTCCACCTCTTTACACACGCTATGTTCAAGGGACTGCTTTTCCTCGGTGCAGGTTCCATCATCCACGCAGTGCACAGCAACGAACGCGACCACATGGGCGGCTTGCGCAAATATATGCCCGTAACGCATATAACATTCCTCATAGCCTGCCTTGCCATTGCCGGCATTCCCCCGTTCAGCGGATTCTTCAGCAAGGACGAAATACTCACTGCCTGTTACAACTACTCGCTTGTGATGGGAGTATTCATGAGCGGAGTGGCTGCCCTTACCGCATTCTACATGTTCCGCCTCTACTATCTTATCTTCTGGGGTAACAGCTACTATGAATCACAACTTGTGCAGTACGAAAAGGGCCGTTTGAGCGAAAAGCCCCATGCTCCTCATGAAGCACCGTTTGCAATGTTGCTTCCGCTGATAATCCTTGCAGTCGTCAGCACGTTGGCCGGCTTCATTCCTTTCGGCGAATTTGTCAGCAGCAACGGCCACGCATACACCATCCATCTTGATACGGCTGTGGCAGTGTCGAGCATAATACTTGCAGTGTCGGCAATAGCAGTGGCAACAGCAATGTATGCAAAGGCACGCAGCAGGGTAGTGCTCACAGTGAAGGTGCAAGGACGCAAATTCCTTATCGCCGCCTACCATCGTTTCTACATGGACGAACTTTGGCTCTTCGTGACAAAGAAGATAATCTTCCGCGGCATCAGCCGACCCATAGCATGGTTCGACAAGCATGTAATCGATGGGACAATGGATCTGCTTGGCAAAGGTGCACAGCGCTTGTCGTACAGCATACGCCGTTTGCAGAGCGGTAACATACAGTCGTACAGCATATATTTCCTGCACGGAGTGATGATACTCGCACTTATATTGATATTTCTTGTGTAACCCCAAAGAGTATATAGGACAATGAATATACTTAATCTTTTCATATTGTTGCCCCTCGCAATGCTGCTTGCATTGTGGGCAGCCCGCAATCTGCGTCAGATACGCAGTGTGATGGTCGTAGGCTCCTCGTTGTTGCTGGCGCTTTCCATCTATCTGACAATCGATTTCATTTCGCAACGCAGTGCCGGTGCAGATGCTCCTTTCCTCTATGCTGCATCATGGACATGGTACGCTCCGCTCAACATCTGTTACTCCATAGGAGTGGACGGAATTTCGGTGGCAATGATACTGCTGTCGGCAATAATAGTCTTTACCGGTACATTCGCATCGTGGAGACTGCAACCGCTGACAAAGGAATTTTTCCTTTGGTACGTGTTGCTGTCGCTCGGAGTATTCGGCTTCTTCATCTCCACTGATATGTTCGCAATGTTCATGTTCTACGAAACAGCCCTTATCCCCATGTATCTGCTTATAGGCGTGTGGGGCAGCGGCAAGAAGGAGTACTCGGCAATGAAGCTGACGCTTATGCTCATG
>JAFYLO010000136.1 GCA_017557045.1 Bacteroidaceae bacterium
CCGCAATCTGGCGTACAATTTCGGGGCGCTTGCCTTCCAACTCTTTTAAATCGGCTAACAATTTTTTGTAGCCCTCTTCGGACATGTAACTCATTTCTTTTTACTCTATATAAAAATTAGTAAAACAATGGATTCCGACAATCTCTTGCCGGAACCCATCGATTCGTCATTGTGAGTGCAAATATAATGGCTTTTATTTCAAATTGCAACTAAAAAAGGTTTTTTTTATTTTTTTAGAGCAAGTTATCCTTTCGTGCAATGCATCCGCATGACAGCATCACATTCCCAACTTTATAAGGCTTCTGTCAACCTCGCCTTTTTTACCGGCTTTCTGCTTGAATGAATTGAAGTTATACGAGATTCCGAGCCACAGCATACGGCTTTTGTTGCGACTGATATTGGTTAGCTCAAAGATGGTATTGTGTGAAGCGACCTCCCATTTTGCCGTATCGAATACATCCGTAACAAGCAGCGAGAGCGCCATATTCTCGTTCAGCAGCCGTTGCTTGAGACCTATATTCATCTGATGGGTAAAAGTTGTTGTCAATTGCGGATAGTATTGCGGCGAGGACAAGAGGTATTGCAGCTGGATACCGCCGCCTTTCCACGGTGTAAGATCGAGTACCGCATTGCTGTTGTTCACCCATCCGCTGTTGGAAACATCTGCACCCTCGCACACTCCATCGACAGTAGCATAGTAGGTATTTGCCCCTACCGCAAAGTTCATCCACTTGCAAGGATTCATATTCAGCGACACATCCAATCCTGCTTTCAGGTCGGTGTCTGCATTCACATATGTGGTGATAAGTCTGTCTGTATCAAGCACAGTTATCTGCGAAATATAATCGGTTGTATGATTCAGGTAGCCATCCACGAAGAGACTTAGGGCATCGCCACGCAGACTATATGCAAAATCCAATTTTGTGGATTTTTCGGGATTCAGATGCATATTTCCTCTCTCGTAGGTTACTGCATCGACCATACTCATATAAGGATTGAGTTGGGGATAGGATGGACGACCGATACGCCGGGAGAACACCAGAGAAAATTCCTCCTTTCCGGAGAGCTCATACACTCCCGACAGGCTCGGAGCCAAAAAGAGACTGTGCCTATGCCTGTCGACTGCATCGTGCCTGCTTTTGAGCGTCACCATGCTTGATTCGCCGCGGAGACCGGCCTTGTATGAGAATTTCTTGCCTATACGCGAAGCGAACATCACATAGGCAGCCGGCACAATTTCCGTATGCAGAAGATCGTTGCTCATCGCCTCGGAGTAAAGCCAATCATCGCCTGACCGCTCATAGAAGCGGTGATAAATATCATTGCGGCGATAGGTCAACTTGGTACCGGTCGAGAATGTACCGATGTTCATTTTATACTTGTAATCGACCTGCAAGGAGGGGAGCAAAGGGCTTCCGCCCGACACAGAGCGGTTCACCGGAGAACCGTCAAGGAAATAGTCTGAAGGGCGGCGGCCTCTTATTTTGGAAAATGAGCCCGTGACTGCAATATCCGAAACTTCAGGTTTGAGGATATGCGTATATTTAACAGATGCCTCGACATTTTCTCTGTTCCACGCAACATCATTATAACGATGTTCGCCGCAAACAATACCATTAGACGTAAAGCTGTTGTCAAGATTCTGCTCAACATTGAGCCGGGGGAGAAGAAGTTTCACATCCACATTCAGAAGGTCGCGTGGAGTTATACGGAAGTCCGCACCCAAAGATACATTGTTATTGAATGTATATCTTGTGGAACGCATACGTTGATACACCTCATAGCCGGTGGACTTCACCGCACGCGCCAGTGTGGATTTCACAACATCGTCCTCATATTTAGTATTATAGCTGAAGCGCCACGACATTTTTTTCATATTGGAGGTAAATGCAACATTGCCTGTCGTGAAGTGGTTGAAGCCGTAATTCAGTGCAGCCATTCCACTGAAGCCCTCGGCACGCGACTTCTTGGAGATTATATTGATTATGCCGCCCGTACCTCCTGCATCGTGCGAAGCGTCGGGGTTTGTAACGACCTCTATGCTTTTTATACTCGCGGCAGCGATGGTAGACAGGTCGTCAGCGGCCGTAGGAACACCGTCAAGAAGAACGAGAATATTCGAATTGCCGCGAATGGAAATTCCGTTGTCCGACACATTCACCGATGAAGAGGTGCGCAGTATATCCAATGCCGTCCCCTTGTCCGAAGCCATATTCGCAGAAGCGTTGATGGTTGTATGCTCGACGGTGGATTTATGCGCAATTTCATCAGCCGATATTACAACCTCACCAAGCGACAAAGCATCCTCTTTTATGGTAATATCGCCAAGATTTATGCGGGGGAGATTCAGGCGGACTGTTTTTTCAAATTTGCTATATCCGATAAACTCCACCGCCAAACGCATTTCTTTGTCGGAACGGGAGACGCTCAGAAAAAATTGTCCGGTGTCGTCAGTTACGACACCGGTTATGGGAGTGGCGGCGTTGTAAAGAGCAACCGAAGCATAAGCAACCGGAATTTTATTCTCGTCTACTACCCTGCCCGAAATACTGCATTTAGCCTGCTGCGCACACACTGCCAATGGAAAAACCGACAGAAGCAGCAGAATTATGCCGAATATATAATTCTTCATGGATGCGAGACCCTATTCCTTGAGCAACTTTTCTATTTCCAATGAAATATCATCTATCTGCTCGTCGCGCAGTACAATTTCGTTAGCTCTGTTTATAAGGAAGTACGACGGCAACTTATCCAGACGATAGAGGAGAATATTGGGGGACGCACCGCCTTCACCATCGCGTACACATATCCACGGCAGGTTGTCGGCCGAGGTCTTCCAGAAGTGCTCGTTGGCATCCAGCGATACCTGATAGATTTCGAAGCCCTGATCTTTGTACTTATCGTACATTTCGCGCATCACCAAAGAGTGGCCGCTTGTCCTTGTGTCGCCGTAGAGTATAAAGTCGAGCAACACCACCTTGCCTGTAAGCGAAGAGAGAGTAATACTGTCGCCATCCACGTTCGGCAACTTTATATCGAATACTCCTGTAGCGGTCAACGATGTCTCCTTTGCATCGATAGTATCGGGTTGCACGGGACGGGTGCTCTGCATACCCTTTGCGGCAATGCTGTAGAGATTCTTTGCGCGGGTCGATTCGGGGTAACGGTTGCTCAAGGAGGTGGCTACAGCCGAGAAGCACTTGCTGTCGAAACGGTTGGCATTGGGATTGAAGATAGTAATTCCGTTAGCCTGAATGAAAAGTGCGTAATATGCACTTGCCTTGTCGGGCGATGGAGCAATATACTGTTTGAAGATATTCTCTTTGAACTCCTTTACCACATTATATATTGCAGCGCGTGTTTCGGCAGGATTGCCTGCACCATCCTTCGCAAGTTGTCTGATCTGCACCTCCAGCGCCTGACGCAGAGCGTTTATCTCTTGAATCTTGCGGCTTTCATCGGAATTTTCGACCACATAACTGCCTGCAAAATCCTTCCCGTTTATCGTAAGCACGATTGTCTCTGTGCTGTCGACAGCTATGGTTATGGCACGACCGCCATTATCGGCCTGCAGACGGTAGAAGTCGTAGCTATCAGGAGCCGGTTGGGTAAATTCGAACCTCCCGTCTGCCTTTATCTTCACAGAATCGACTATCGTACTGTTGTTTATCCCCATGTGCGAAAGATAGATACTCTTTCCTGCCGCATCGGACACAGAGCCTTTAATGGTGAACGACGGCTTTTTGTCGCATGAAGAAAAAACTAACGAAATGATTGAAAATATGATAATAAAGCTGTTTTTCATTGGATAATAGTCTATTTTTGTGGCAAAGATAGTGGAAAGTGTTGAAATTTGTATATCTTTGCGAGATAATTTAGGAAAAATAGAAATATTTATAAAGATGAATGTTGTTACAAAAAATGTAGCATTGCCCGATGGACGCATCATCACACTCGAGACCGGCAAACTTGCAAAGCAGGCTGACGGTTCAGTGATGTTGCGACTTGGCAACACTATGCTGCTGGCAACCGTGTGTGCAGCCAAAGACGCTGTCCCCGGAACAGATTTTATGCCTTTACAGGTAGAGTATAAAGAAAAATATGCCGCTTTCGGACGTTACCCCGGTGGTTTCACAAAACGCGAAGGCAAGGCCTCAGACTACGAAATATTGACCTGCCGTTTGGTTGACAGAGCATTGCGCCCTCTCTTCCCCGACAACTATCACGCAGAGGTTTATGTAAACATCATCCTCTACTCGGCTGACGGTGTCGATATGCCCGATTCACTCGCAGGACTTGCAGCATCGGCTGCACTCGCAGTATCGGACATCCCCTTCAACGGTCCCATTTCAGAAGTACGCGTAGCACGCATCGACGGCGAGTTCGTAGTAAACCCCACATTCGCACAGCTTGAGAATGCAGACATGGACATCATGGTTGCAGCCACATACGATAACATTATGATGGTAGAGGGCGAAATGAAGGAGGTATCCGAGAACGACCTGCTCGAAGCGATGAAGGTTGCCCACGAGGCTATCAAGGTTCACTGCAAGGCGCAGATGGAGTTGATGGAAGAGGTTGGCAAGACAACAAAACGCGAATACTGCCACGAGGAGAACGACGAAGAGCTCCGCACAAAGGTACACGAGGAGTGTTATGCAAAGGCATACGAAATTGCTGCTGCCGGCAACCGCGACAAGCACGAGCGTGCCGAGGCATTCGACGCAATCAAGGAGGAGTTCAAGGCACAGTACACCGAAGAAGAGCTTGAAGAGAAAGGCGCACTCATCGACCGTTACTACCACGATGTTGAGAAAGAGGCGATGCGTCGTTGCATCCTCGACGAGGGCAAGCGTCTCGACGGCCGCAAGACCACAGAAATCCGCCCCATCTGGTGCGAAGTAGGTTATCTTCCCGGCCCTCACGGTTCAGCTATCTTCACACGCGGTGAAACACAGTCGCTCACATCGGTAACACTCGGTACCAAACGCGACGAGAAGATTATCGACGACGTAATGACACAGGGAACCGA
>JAFYLO010000137.1 GCA_017557045.1 Bacteroidaceae bacterium
AAGCTGTCGCAACCTGTCTTTGTTACGAAGTCAACAACCTCCTCGGGACGTGTGTAGGTGTGATGCTCAGCAACAACGTCATCCTCAACACCAGCGAGGATACCGAGCTCACCCTCTACAGTTACACCATACTGATGAGCATACTCAACAACCTTCTTGGTGAGAGCAACGTTCTCGTCGTAGGGGAGGTGTGAACCGTCGATCATTACTGAAGAGAAGCCCATGTCGATGCATGATTTGCAAAGCTCGAATGAGTTACCGTGGTCGAGGTGAAGAACGATTTCGGGGTGTGCGCAACCGAGTTCTTTTGCATACTCAACAGCACCTTCTGCCATGTAACGGAGAAGTGTCTGGTTAGCATACTTGCGAGCGCCGCTTGATACCTGAAGGATAACGGGAGACTTTGTCTCAACTGCAGCCATGATGATAGCCTGCAACTGCTCCATGTTGTTGAAGTTGAACGCGGGGATTGCGTAGCCGCCTTCCATTGCCTTTGCAAACATCTCTTTTGTGTTTACAAGACCTAATTCTTTGTAATTTACCATTTTATTATAATTTTAAAAAGTAAAAATTCTATAAATCTTTGCAAAGATAATAATTTATTTTATTCTACGGTGTCAGATTTGGCAAAAGTTTGTTCCGTGCAGTGAATTATTGTTCATATCCTTTCGTGAAAGCATGGAGTGCTTCGTTTATAAAAAGTATAAATTAAAATCTTCTTTCCTTCTAATAATACAACAATAAGCGGCTGCTTTCAGATTTTCTTCATATTTTTGCCAGGCAATAGTCTTTAATCAGAAAATTTATAACTATGCGTGTAGCAATATATGGTGCCGGTTCATTAGGCACTATTTTAGGTGCTTTTATAAGCAAGGCCGGTGTGCCTGTGGAGTTAATTAACCGTAACAAGGCTCATGTGGAGGCTCTTAGAGAACATGGTGCCAGGGTAGTCGGAACAATGCAGTTTACCCAACAGGTGATTGCCTACACACCGGACGAAATGAATGGAGTGTATGATATACTGTTCCTTATGACCAAACAACAACATAACAGCGAGGTCGTAGAGATGTTGAAGGGTTTTCTTGCTCCTGACGGTGTGTTGGTAACTTTCCAGAATGGCCTTCCCGAGGTGGGCATAGCTGCCATTTTGGGTGAGGAACGTGTTCTTGGAAGTACGGTGGCTTGGGGTGCAACCCTGCAGTCGCCCGGTGTATGTGAACTTACAAGTGAACCGGATGCACTCTCTTTTTCATTAGGAGCAATATCGGAAAAGAGAAGTAAACATTTTGGTAAGGTCAAGGAGTTGTTGGAGTTGATGGGCAGTGTGGATGTCGAAGAGAACTTTTTGGGTACTCGTTGGAGCAAACTTCTGATCAATGCCTCTTTTTCGGGAATGAGTGCTGTGTTGGGATGTACCTTCGGCGAAGCTGCCGGGCCGCGTGAGTCGCGTCGGGTGGTGCAGGCCCTTATAAAGGAGTGCATAGATGTGTGCAGTGCCGGCGGCATACGTATCGAGCCTGTTCAAGGAAAGGATATTGTCAAGCTGCTTGATTATAAAAATGCGTTTAAGCGTGCCTTTTCGTTTTTTATAATTCCTATTGCCATAAGAAAACATGCAAAACTTAAGGCAAGTATGTTGCAGGATCTTGAAAAGGGCAAACTTACCGAAGTGGATGCCATCAATGGTGCTGTTTCGGAATTTGGCAGAAAGGTCGGGGTTCCCACTCCTGCCAATGATATGGTTGTAGACATCATCCATAAAATTGAAAAGGGAGTGCTTTCACCCGGTTTTGACAATCTGAAATACTTTGGAATATAATATATAACTACTCTGAAAAATCGCCTTTGTTCCGGCATTTGATTGCATGAACAAAGGCGAATTTTTCTTGATTCTAATTTATCGTTCCTTCTATGTGGTATTCGATAAGTCCTTTCATTGGGCTTTTCACTATGTTGCCTATTGAGAGTGCAAGGCTTTCGGCTGCCTCCTTTATCTCTTCTTCGAACCATACTCCTATGCTGCCGACTATGTGTATCGGCAACCACGAACGGCGGTAGGCCATTGAGTTGTTGATGAAGAACTCCTTAAAGCATTTTATCAGCATATTGTGAATTTCGGGATGCTTGCGATGCTCGTAGAGGAAGGGTGTGAGGCTTGCGAGGAATCTTCCCGGCATGGGCTCGTGGTATACCTTTTCGAGAATCTTTGCCATATTCAGGTCGTATTCTTGCAGGAATTTTTCGCTGAGCTCTTGTGGCAGGTGTCTTTTGAGGCAGCTGTTGATAAGGGTACGTCCAAGGGTGGCGCCGCTTCCTTCGTCGCCCAATATGAAGCCCAAAGGGGGAATGTTGTCTGTTATCGCCTTGCCGTCGTAGTGGCAGGAGTTTGAGCCGGTACCCAATATGCAGGCTATTCCTTCGTTGTGGCCGCAGAGTGCACGTGCGGCGGCAAGCAGGTCGCTGTTAATCTCTATTGCGCTGCCGGGGAATGTCTCCGACAGGGATTTTCTCATACGGTTGTTCGCCTCTTCGTATGCGCAACCTGCGCCGTAGAAGTGTATGGTGTGTGGAGTTTTTCCGTCAAGCTGTGGTAAAAGCTCTTCTTGCAATATTTTTGTTATTGAATCCGAAGACTGTTGTGTGGGATTGAGCCCCTGTGTGGTTATTTGGGCTATTATCTCTTTGTTTTCTATAAGCGCCCAGTCTGTCTTTGTGGAGCCGCTGTCCGATATTAGTATCATGTTGTGTGGTTTGTTAGCTGTTTATTGTTTTTTGCCGAATGTGGGGTCTATCTTCAGCATGGCTGATACGATGAAGGTTGCTGCGCAACATATTATCACCCAAATGAAGAAGTTGAAGTAGCCGAGACTCTCCTGGATGTATCCCGAAATCATTCCCGGCAACATCATACCCAATGCCATGAATGCTGTTGATATTGCGTAGTGTGCAGTGGGGTATTCGCCTTGTGCAAAATATATAAGGTATAGCATATATGCTGTGAATCCGAATCCGTAGCCCAGCTGTTCTATGAATATGCAACTGTTGATGACCGGCAGACTGTCGGGTTGTGCATAGCTGAGGTAGACATATACAAGGTCGGGGATGGATATTGCCATCACCATAGGCCACAACCATTTTTTGAGTCCGCCACGCGAAATGCATATTCCACCCAATATTCCGCCTATGATAAGTCCTATTACGCCTATTGTGCCATAGGTGATTCCTATCTGTTCCACACTCATGGCAAGACCGCCATCGGCTTTTGCATCCATGAGGAATGGGTTTATGAGTTTTACCAGCTGTGCTTCGGGCAAACGGAATAGCAGCATGAAGAGCAGCGCAGGGATTATTCCCGGCTTTTTGAAGAAGGTGAAAATTATATTTTTGAATCCACTGAAAATCTCGCTTATGCTTTGTATTCTGCGTGGGGTATCGCTCTGTGGGATGGGAAGCATGCGGCTGTGGTATATACCTGTGAATGTAAGTATTACGCAGAGTATGCCGAATGTGATGCTCCACGACAGTGGCACGTTGCCGGTGAGTGTTTCCAATTTTCCTGCAAAGTATATGAGTACTCCTTGTCCGAAGATGGTTGCTATGCGGTAGAAGGTACTTCGTATGCCTGCAAAGAACGACTGTCCCTCTTGGTCGAGTCCAAGCATGTAGAATCCGTCGGCTGCAATGTCGTGAGTGGCAGAACTGAAAGCAATCAGCCAGAATAGGCAGATGGTCCATTGCAGGTACGATGCAAGCGGTATAGTGAAAGCTATCGATGCAAGCGCTGCGCCCATGATAAGCTGTGTGGCTACAATCCATTTGCGTCGTGTGGAGAACATATCCACTATAGGACTCCAGAATGGCTTTATTACCCACGGCAGGTAGAACCAACTGGTGTATAGTGCTATGTCGCTGTTGCTCAGCCCCATGCTTTTATACAGTATGACGGATATTGCTGTTACGGCAAAGTAGGGTAGGCCTTCGGCAAAGTAGAGTGTGGGTATCCATTGCCAGCCTTTGTGTAGGTCTTTCATGCTCATGGGAGGTTCTATAAATTAGTAATTTATTTTCTTTGTAGGGTTGATTCTGTTTCGGCCGCTTTGGATTTCTCCGAAGTTCTTTTGCGCTCGTTGGAAATAAAAGTAAACTTTTATTCACTCGCTTATACGAACTTTTGGCTTTATTTTTGCATCTTTTTGATATTTGCTCAGTTGCGATGCCCGCATCGCGCCCTTACAAACATCAAAAATCTACTAAAAATAAAACTCAAAATCGTCGCGACCTAATTTATAGAACATCCCTTTGTTTTTTTCTTATGCAATATTCGTTAATTTTTATCAAATATGCAAATGAAAAGCGGGGATAAAAATATTTGCCCGACTGTTGCCGGGCAAATATTTTATTGTTTGTATGCGGATGTTCGCTATTATACGATACCCTGTGCCATCATTGCGCGTGCCACTTTGAGGAAGCCTGCAACGTTTGCACCTTTTACGTAATCGATGTAGCCATCCTCGCGTGTACCGTATTTTACGCATGATGCGTGGATGTTCTTCATGATTTCCTTGAGCTTTTCGTCTACCTTCTCAGCGCTCCAGTTGATGTGAGCCGCATTCTGTGACATCTCAAGACCTGATACTGATACACCGCCTGCGTTTGATGCCTTACCGGGTGCATAAAGCAGACCTGCAGCCTGGAATGTTTCAACAGCCTCGGGTGTAGAGGGCATGTTTGCGCCTTCTGATACTGCGATTACACCGTTTGCAACAAGCATCTTCGCGTGTTCGCCGTTGATTTCGTTCTGTGTAGCAGAGGGGAGTGCGATGTCGCCTTTCTCGCCCCAGGGCTTAGCGTCTGCAACATATTTGCAACCATACTTGTCGGCATACTCCTTGATGCGTCCGCGACGTACGTTCTTGAGCTCCATGATAAAGTCGAGCTTCTCGCGTGTGATACCCTCCTCGTCGTAGATGTAACCGTTAGAGTCGCTCATGGTAACAACTTTACCGCCGAGTTCGATTACTTTCTCTACTGTATACTGTGCAACGTTTCCTGAACCTGATACAAGACATACCTTGTCCTTGATGTCCAAACCTCTGGTCTTCAACATCTCCTGAAGGAAGTAGATGTTGCCGTATCCTGTAGCCTCGGGACGGATGAGTGAACCACCGAAATCGAGACCTTTACCTGTGAATACACCGTTGAACTCGCGTGTGAGTTTCTTGTACATACCGAACATGTAGCCTACTTCGCGGCCGCCTACGCCTATGTCGCCTGCGGGTACATCCATGTCAGGACCAATGTTGCGCCACAACTCTGTAACGAATGCCTGGCAGAAACGCATTACTTCGCCTTCGCTCTTGCCTTTGGGGTTGAAGTCAGAACCGCCCTTTGCACCACCCATGGGAAGTGTTGTAAGAGCATTCTTGAATGTCTGCTCGAATGCAAGGAACTTAAGGATTTTTGTGTTTACTGAGGGGTGGAAGCGGATACCGCCTTTATATGGACCGATGGCGTTGTTGTGCTGTACACGGTAGCCAAGGTTTGTCTGTACGTTACCTTTGTCGTCTACCCATGTTACACGGAACTGCAATATTCTGTCGGGGATGCAAAGACGCTCAATAAGGTTGCAAGCCTCAAATTCAGGGTGTTTGTTATACTCCTCTTCGATTGTACGCAATACTTCTTCTACTGCCTGAAAATATTCGGGCTCGTTGGGATAACGCTGCTGGAGCTTCTCCAATGTTGTTTCAACTTTCATATCTTCTTCTACGTTTAACTTTTGTTTTTCTTATTGTTCGCCGCAAAGTTAATAATTATTTTGGATATGATGCAAATTTATGAATGATTTTTATGCAAAAACACTAAAAAATTTACATTTATGTATAATTATGCTTTTGTTTTGCATATAATGGTTGCTGGTAATCGAATTTTGTGAATATGTATAGTAATGACATATTGATTCCTTTTACGGTGTATTGCTTACATAATGCTGCAATTTATCTGTTTTTGATGTAAAAATGATATACTTGTAGTGGCGGAGTGAATGAAAAAATGCAATACTATATAAATAAGGTATAGTATGGATTGTATATTTATCATGTTGCCTGTGGGATTGATTTTGTGTAGAATGGGCGGGAAAAGAAAGAGCGAGGAAATGTTATTTCCTCGCTGTGGTAGCGCCTACGGGAATCGAACCCGTGTTCCATGCGTGAGAGGCATGTGTCCTAGCCGCTAGACGAAAGCGCCATTTTTGTTTTGCTCTGCAAAGGTATGGCGTTTTTTTTATATGTGCAACATTTTGGCTGATTTTTTTTGAAATATTTTTGTTTCGCTTGATTTGTTGCTTTCAAACTGTATTTTAATTGAATGTTTGTTTGTGTTTTGGATGTTTGTTCGTATATTCGCGGATGGCCCGCAGATGCTTGCTGCGTTATGCAACGATTGTTGCAGGCTTCATCCGTTTTGAATTTTATTTAAACACATTAAAAATGTTATAACTATGAGCATTTCAAGAAGAAATTTTTTGCGTTTTTCAGCACTCGGAGCATCTGCTATGATGATTCCTTCTGCTGTTGAGGCAGCCTTGCCTGCTGCTAAGTCTTCAAAGAAGGGCAGTGCCAATGATAATATCAATATCGGTTTCATCGGTCTCGGTCAGCAGGCTATCTATCTGATGAACGGTTTTATTACAATTCCCGGTGTACGTATCGTTGCGGCTTGTGATGTGTATGACATCAAGCGTAACCGTTTCGAACAGCGCGTGAACAAATATTATGCCGATAAGAAGATCAAGAACAAGCTCACAATGTATATCCGCTACGAGGAGTTGCTCGCACGTAAGGATATTGATGCTGTTGTGATTGCTACTCCCGACCACCAGCATGCTCTGATGGCTATTGCTGCTTGCCGTGCAGGTAAGGATATTTATCTTGAAAAGCCTGTAACTTTCACCATCTACGAAGGACAGCAGCTTATAAAGGCTGTTCGCGAGAACAACATCATTCTTCAGGTGGGCAGCATGCAGCGCTCTATGAAGGAGTTTATCCATGCAGCCAATGTCGTACGCGAGGGCCGTTTGGGTAAGGTCTCTTTGATTAAGTCATACGTTGGCGACGGTCCCAAACCCTACGACCTTCCCAAGCAGGAGGTTCCCGCCGGATTGGATTGGGATTTGTGGCTCGGCCCGTTGTCGGAGAAGTTCTATTATAACCATCAGCTGAACCCGCTGCTCAGCGAGGCAGGACACGATGAGTGCTGGGGTGCATGGCGTTGGTATCAGGGCATGGGTGGCGGATTTACCACCGACTGGGGTGCTCATATGTTCGATGTGGCACAGTGGTGCATCGGTAAGGATGGTTGGGGACCTTCGGAGATTCTTCCTCCCTCGGCAAGTCCCTATGATTGTCTCACATTCAGATATGACAATGGCATTGAGGTTGCTCAGATGAACTTCGGTCACGGTCAGGCTGTGAAGGTTTATGGCGAGAATGGTTGGATTATCGTAGGTCGTGGTAAGTTCCTTGCCTCTTCTCCCGAATTTATGCCTACTAAGGTCGACGAGCAGAAGATGTACGAGACAAATGTTCCTCACTACCAGAGCTTCATAGACAGTGTACGTTCACGTCGCGATCCGAGTGTACCTATCGAGGTGGGACACAGCTCTTGCACAATGTGTACTCTCGGTAATATTGCATACGAGCTTAACCGTCCTCTTGTATGGAACCCCATCGTGCAGAAATTCATGAACGACGACAAGGAGGCCAACAGCAAGCTCCACTATGAGTATCGCAAGCCCTATTCACTTGATTGATATTTTATAACACCAAACAAAAAAATCTCCCTGCGGGGAGATTTTTTTGTTTGGTGTAAGAAGCTGTTTGAATTTTATTTTGGAATTATTTGAGAGGTATTTAACTTCGTTGAAGTTGCTATCACTCGCTGTACAATTTGTGAACAAGTTCACATTGCGCTCGTTTAACCGCAACTTTTAGAGTAGATTTTCTTTCGCATTTTGCAGGGAATAGCGGGCTATTTCCAAAAAATAAGAAAGAAAAGATGCCGAAATAGACTCAATCGACGCCAAACCGAACGCCATACAAGCTTGCTTGATATGGCTGAGGTGCGAAGGAGATAAACTCTGTTAAATAAGCCGAAATGAGTGTCGCAAATATAGAATTATTTTTCAAGAAAATTCAAACAGCTTCTAAATTTAAACAGATTTTCTGCCGGCAAATTTGGTATTCTTCTATTATCTTATTAATATTGCAAAACTTAATGTTTAACGTATAAATGTTGTGATTATTATGGATAAAGAAAGTAGACAACCATCACAAAGTGAAATTATAATAGATATAGTGAAATCGGAATTGGATGCTAACTCAAGAATATCCCTTTCTAAAATGCAAGAGTTGCTTTCTGCAGTCGAATTTGATGTCACTTCACACGGATTTTCTGACTTGAGAGAGCTTCTGGAGCAGTTGCAGGAGGCTTTCTTGTTGATTGAAACCGAGGATAGTGTTATGGTGGAGTGCTTGGGTGTCAAAGTCGAAAAGCCTGTGGCGGAAAAAACGCAAACATCTACCACACCTGCCGCACCTGCCATGCCTGCCGATGACGGCTCTGTCAAGTATGCTACATTGCCTATTGTGAAGAAGTTGATAAATGATGCAGGTGGAATAATAGCTTTGACAAATATCGGTCAGGAATTTTCCAAGCAAGGCATAAAGATGCGCAATGGCGAAAAACTGAGTGCATTCCTCAAGCAACATCCCGAACTGGAAGTGGTTGCAGCAGATGGTCAGGATTATGTGCGTATGGCAAAGAAGAGCGGTGCCGCCCCACAGCAGGCTGTTTTGGTGCCCCAGCCGACAACGCAGAAGAGATTTGTGTCATTATACAATATTGCAGATTTTGCCTGTTTCTCCGATTATCAGCAGACAATCAAGGAACTTGCCGAAATGGCAGCGGAGGATGGTTGGTTTGTTTTGCCCGACGCAAATGAAAAGTCGCCTTATTTCCTTGTAAACTACAAATTTCGTATAGCATTCGCATTGGCGGTGCGCAAGCAACTTGCCGGCGAGGATGGCGGATTTGTGCTGAGGATTGATAGTGCTGAATTTGATACAGGGTTTGTTACTCCCGACGGTAAGCGTATAAAGGCATATTTCAAACTGAATCAGCAAAGGGACAATACCTGTTGGCAGACATGGTGTTTCGAACGGTTTGATATAGAGTAATCCATGCTGTTCTACACTAAAGACCGGAAGAAGATTATCCTTTCCCACGATGAATTCGGAAAAGGCGGCGAGGGAACGGTGTATGCTTTGGAGAGAAGGTCGGAATACGAAGGAAGCGCCAACTATGTGGCCAAGATTTACGATTGTGGCAAGGTCGCATATGATGAGCGTAAACTGGAGTGGTTGCGTGGTATATTGTCCGAATCTAAATGTATAGCCTACCCGAGAGAACTCCTGTATGACGACAAGGGAAACTGCGTAGGTTTCCTGATGCCGAAATACACCGGTGATACATTGTATATGACTGTGTTTATTCCTAAGGTTGTAAAGGAGTCGGGATGGACGCGATTGGAACTGGCTCTGCTGTCAATAAGAATACTGGAACGTTTTATATCCCTTCACGAGAATGGTATTCTAATGGCAGATGTCAATCCGAACAACATCGTCGTATCAAAAGACTTTGTACCATATTTAATAGATGTCGACAGTTATCAAGTGGGGATACCCGAACATCCTTTATTTGTACCGACATGTACTTGTCCGGTCTGTACAAGAGAGTTCCTGTCGCCACGCCTGGTCAATAGCCCTGACTTGAGCAACTGCTACCGCACTATGGAGGATGAATATTATGCTATAGCAGTGTTGTTGTTCAAGATTTTTCTTGTCGGCAAGAATCCATATGCAAGGAATGGTGTCGGAAGTCTTGAGGCAAACATGATGAATATGGATTTTGTGTTTCCCGAAGGATACGACGATGCTACGAATATGCCGCGCGGGCCGTGGCAAAGAATATGGTACAATCTGCCGGGTGATATGCGTGCAGCCTTTTACAAGGCCTTCAAGAAACGTGAATACACCTCGCCTAAAGAGTGGATAAAAATAATTGAAGCATACCGGGATGGTATAAAAGATGGCAGTTATCCGCGGGTAATCTTCCCTAGCGATAATGTGAAAACCTTGAAGAAGTTTCTTGAACTGCCCCCCAGAGGGCTGGATGAGAATGCTTCTGACTACAGCGGGCTGCGCAATTTCGATAATGATGTGTGGACGGAAGGCAAAGAGAGTGACTGTGCTTTTATTGAGTTCGGTACAAATACGCTAAGAGGCTTCGAACAACGTGGCGATGCTTTGCCGGGAAGGATTGTCATAAAGACCTCCCATTTCGAGTGCGTTAAGCATGATGGCGAAATGGATTTGGAGAAACTGTCCGAAAAACTCGACTCTTCTTGCGAATCTCTGACGCAGTGGAGGACATTCATTAAAGGAATCAAGCCTAAAGTGAAACATCTGCATGCTTTCGGAGGCGCATTGTTGAGGAACTTGAAAAACCGCTCCAATGTGATAGAGGTCATAAAGGAGAAGACTGGAATATCGTTCGGTGTGCTGTCGCCCGAAGAGGAGGCGAGGGCATTGATAGAAAGCGGCAGGAAATACAAATCAAACAGCACCAATATGCTTATAGTTGATGTGAACGGGGTATCCATGTTCATGACTCATTATGCAAAGGCTGAGTCGGAAAATGTAAAGTATTGGGAAATTGGCAACTATGGTAGTAAGGTGTTGTGTAACAGACTCTTTGCTGCGTCGCATGTCGATACCATGACCAGAACCAAGTTCGAGGAACATGATAAATCCATAGCCGATGGCCTATTCAATATATGCATAGGGCATAGCAATATGACGCTTGTAGGCATGGGGATTATTTGTGAATTGATTCAAAATTTAAGAAAAAGACCTTTGAATAAGACATTGGAGGAATTGAAAAATGAACGTGAGAAACTGACCGACCTTTTTATAAGCAGCAGAAAACATATGGTGGCGGATCTTAAAAACGATCATGATGAAGCTATGATGCGTAAATTGGAACTTAGATTGAGTCTCTCTGTCTACATCAGCCTTATGGAGAAGTTCGGAATGGCAAGCATGACAATTCTTCCTTTTGGATTGGGCGAATCATATATAAATTATTATTTAAACAACAAATAGAATATGGCAAAGAAAATATTTAATGCGCAACTTTTTTGGTATAATCTGGATAAGAAAAACGCAAGAAGTCTCTTCAGCCGCATCAATTATATAAATTCTAGTTTTTTTGCTTCGTTGAGTTCTCTTACAGGTATCGATAAGGGGGGATATAGACAAATGTTGGATATGGTGCTCGACGGAAAAAGTCCCGGTACGCGTCAAGCCGATGAATTCTATTCCCTAAGCCGTGCCTTTACAGATTATTATCATAAAGTCTGCAGGGGGAGAGATAAGAATGACCCGGAACCGGATGCTGAAACTTTGGCAGCCAAAGGATTCGGAGAAGAGAAATACAAATTGATGTTGAAGCAGTTCTCCGAATTTTTGGCTTTCGTGTACGAATGTATTGTACCTGAAGATGTGAAGGAGGTTTATAAAACAATAGAGGAGTCGCCCGAAGAGTTGCAGATGACGATGGATATCGAGAAACTCTCTGAGGCAGACCTTGCCGATAATCCTACGCCGCGTTTCCAACTTATAATCATAATTGACAATGCTTTCTATATGGACGGTTGCGCCTTCGGGCAGCTAAATGCCTCGTTGCAGAATCTGATCAATGAGATTGAAAAAAACAGTCTGTTGTCGAGTGCTGTGGAACTCTATATAGCAACAAGCGGACATAGCAGAAAGGAAAAGGAAGAAAATGCCATAAAGGAGATTGTGTCATTTGCTACCATTGACAGGCAGCGCAAAATACTTCATGAATTTACAATAAAACCATACGGACTGTGTTATCTCGGTACGGTCATTAATATGGCGCTTGACAAGCTTGAGAAACGCAAAGCGTTGATGGTTGCCCCTGATAACAGTGTTTCATACTACCCGTCGTGGATGATATTGCTTACCAATGGCAAGTACATTGATGAGCCTGAGATGGAAATAGCCTGCGACAGAATGAACGAAATGAAAAGACAGAGGGAATTGCAGGTCTATCCGGTGGGTATTACAGAAAAGGCTATCATGGATAATCTTTGTAAGTTGGATGGCGAAAGGGCTGCCATACTTACTTCGTTCAAGGGGTTTTTCAATGATGTGTTCCAAAGCATGAAGATGATCAAGAATTCTACCCCTGGAGGAGATAGAATAGAACTAGTCCACAACGAAGGTTTCAGATAGTCCTGCAGGGTATAACAATAGCAAAGAAAGAATAGAATGGTTGGGATTACAGAGAGAGAAGCGAACCTCATTTACGAAGAGATATTCGCCTTGCACACCGATAAAGTGAATGTTTATAAGGATAAAGCTAATCGATTGCGTACAAAATTCGATACCATACTAAAGGATTTGGTAAAAAGAAAATTCAATTGTAGTGAGAATGAAGTCAATAGGAAATATTCCGGCTTCGAATCGAAGATTTTGGCGTTGTTCCCCGAAGCAGGCGAGAACGGTGACGAACGTAGTAACCGGCTCTTTTCCGACCTGAATAAGGCGAGGGGGCATTTCAATGGTGTACAGCATGCTAATCTCGGTTCATCGGAAATTACGGCTTCTGAATACAAATTCTGTTTGCGCACTGTTGCGAAATTGGTCGCATGGTTCAGCAGTGCGCCTATTCCACCTAAACTGCTGGATGCCTCTTTGGTGCTTGAAAAGGTGAAAATAGAGCGCAACATGGATATTGTCATAATTTTGGAACTTTTTGATTCTCTCGAGAGAATCAACGAGGGAATTGAAGTATTCAATAATTTAAGGAAGATGATTAAATCCAAAAATAAATTAGGATTTGAGAATGTTAATATCCATGTGCTTACATACAACCCGCAGATAGGGATATTTTCATCCGTAGAAAAAGTAGGGGGCGATCCTGCATCGTCGTCAAACGAGGTGCTGGAACGGGGACTCAGACTGTTGGACGGACCGGTAGATAGAGCTTTCCTTGATGACAATGCTGCTACTCCGTGGTTTATGTGGCTTTCGCATAAGCCTATTGCGGAGCCTGAACAGAAGAATATTGAAAAATTGAGCACATTGATAAATGAGGGGTTTGTAAGTTTTTATCCGATAAATATGGGTGGGAAGGAGACAGCAGAATCCTTCGAGAAGTATTGGCCCGAATGTGCGCCAATAAAAATGGATCCGGCAAAGTCGGAGAATTTTTTCAATATATCCATTATGCTTACAATACAAAGAATGCTAAGTAAAAAATAATAATATCATGAGGTGGAAAATTTCAAGTGGCAGGTTGATAGGAAGGCTACACAGGGAGAAAATGGAATTGAATCAAGATTTTATCTCAGTGCGCCCGATGGATGACTTTGCTTGTATGGTGGCTGCTGACGGTGCAAGCGTTGCACGTTATGCAAGAGAGGGGGCATCCTTTACTACCGAAAGGGTGCGCGAATTGTTGGTACAGCATAAGGAGGGTATTTTCAGCTACTCCGATGACGAGATAAAGAGTCTGCTATTGAGCAGTCTTCATGAGGGCTTGGGGGAATTGGCTGCTCGTGAGAATGTATGTATCGATGAATATATGTGTACATTGATGTTTTTTGCCTGCAACGAGGAGAAATATATTGCTGCAAACCTTGGTGACGGATTGTTGGGATGTATGAGTGGTAATGGTAAAGGCAGTGTGCTTATCATGCCTGAGCAGGGAAAATTCGCGAACGAGAGCTGTTTTGTTACACAAGACGACGCGTTTAAGCATTTGCGTATAGTTAGGGGGGCTTTCGAATGCGACAAAGTCTATTTTATGATGACTGATGGAGCGGCTTCGTGTCTGTATGATTTCAGAGAGCAGCATTTTGCAAAAGCAATGAATGTATTCTGTGATTGGGTACGGAAATACGACGCTTTTAAAGTAGGAACGTATATTACTGATGCTATGATTAAGCTGTTCCCGTCAAAGACTTCTGATGATTGTACGGTGGCTTTGATATGTGGTTTGCCCGTGGCGAACAATGGATAAGATGTTTGAATTACATCTGTTGACTTCAGGGTTAAGATTTAATCCTGAAGTTTTTTTCACAACTTTGTCGTTCCGACGAAGATAGGATGCGGCTCGGAATAAAAAATAATGATTATGCGATATTATACCTAAAAAGTACACCCCCATCCTTCAATGGATAAAAAACTACTCTAAAAAGTTCCTGCCCTTAAAGGGGAGGTGGATTCAAAAAACGAAGTTTTTTGAAGACGGAGGGGTTTTCCTCGCGTAGTACGGTTTATTGCAATACGATAGGTTAAGAACCCCCTCCGAA
>JAFYLO010000138.1 GCA_017557045.1 Bacteroidaceae bacterium
AGAACTACTTCCGTATGTACCATAAGCTGTCGGGTATGACCGGTACAGCCGAAACAGAGGCAGGAGAATTCTGGGACATCTACAAACTCGATGTAGTGGTAATCCCCACCAACCGTCCCATCGCCCGCAAGGACATGAACGACCGCATCTACAAGACCAACCGCGAGAAATACAAAGCCGTAATCGACGAGATTGAGATGCTCGTAGGTCAGGGCCGTCCCGTACTTGTTGGTACAACATCGGTTGATATATCAGAGTTGCTGAGCCGTATGCTCACCATCAAGAAAATCCCCCACAACGTCCTCAATGCCAAGCTCCACCAGAAGGAGGCCGACATTGTGGCAAAAGCCGGTCTTGCAGGCACCGTAACCATCGCCACCAACATGGCCGGTCGTGGTACCGACATCAAGCTCAGCCCCGAAGTGCGCGAAGCAGGCGGTCTTGCCATCATCGGCACCGAGCGCCACGAGTCGCGCCGCGTCGACCGCCAGTTGCGCGGACGTTCAGGACGTCAGGGCGACCCCGGTTCATCGGTATTCTTCGTATCACTCGAAGACAAGCTCATGCGTCTGTTCGGTTCGGAGCGCATAGCCAAAATCATGGACAGCAAATTCATGGGATTCCAAGAGGGCGACATGATAGAGCACCCCATGATCTCAAAATCAATCGAAAATGCACAGAAAAAAGTAGAAGAGAACAACTTCGGCATCCGTAAGCGCCTTCTCGAATACGATGATGTGATGAACAAGCAACGTACCGTCATCTACACCAAACGCCGCCACGCACTCATGGGCGAGCGTATAGGCATGGACATCGTAAACATGATATGGGACCGTTGCTACACCATCCTCGACACCTACACATTCGAGGATGCCAAGCTCGAATTCCTCAAGGTTCTCGCAACAGAACTCCCCTTCAAGGACAAGGAGGAATACGACAAGATGGACGGCGAAGAGAGAGCAAACAAAGCATTCGATGTAGCACTTGAGAACTTCAAGCGCAAGAACGAGAGAATGGCCGAAATTGCCTTCCCCTACATAGAGTACATATACACCAACAACGAGACAATGAGAGATCAGTTCATATATGTACCTATCACCGACGGACGCCACATCTACCAGATACCCGTAAACATTGCCAAGGCATACGAGACAAAGGGCAAGGAGATAATCAAATGCTTCGAAAAAGCTATCCTGTTGCACACCATTGACGAAGCATGGAAAGAGAACCTCCGCGACCTTGACGACCTGAAGCACTCCGTACAGAATGCAAGCTACGAGCAGAAAGACCCTCTGTTGATATTCAAACTCGAATCTGTAACCCTCTTCGACAAGATGGTAAACAAGATAAACGACAAGACAATATCAATACTGATGCGCGGTCAGATACCTGTACAGGATCCCTCACAGGTAAACAAGGCTCCCGACCCCGAAAAGGCACAGAAGCCCAAGCAGCAGTACCACGAGAGCAAGGTTGACCTCAACGACGCCAACCAGCAGGCAGCAGCCTCAAGAGATACCCGCGAGCAACCCCGCCGCGAACCCATCCGCGTAGAAAAGACAGTAGGCCGCAACGACCCCTGTCCCTGCGGCAGCGGCAAGAAGTTCAAGAACTGCCACGGTAAAAATGCATAAAACAACCTATTAACACCCAATCGATATGTCACTCAGCAAACAGTCCCGCGAGTCATTGCTCGACGCAATACTCTCCATAACCGACAAACTCGGCAAATTGGAAAATGCAATCATAACCGACCTCTACATACAAGTAGACAAGGAAAGTGGCAAACTGACAATCTTCGACGACGACGACCGCACACTGGCCGAAGCAAACATCGCCGAATGGAAAGATATGCCCAAAGGACAGACTGCATCCTTTGAGAAGCCACTGCGCAGCGAGCTTACACAGATGCAGAAAGTGGGACTGCTCGACAAGATAAACATACTGAAGCCCTACTCCATCACCCTCGTCGACGAGAAGAAGGAGACAATAGTCGACCTTGCATACATCGACGACGACACCCTCATGCTCGACAAGGAACTGCTCAAAGGCCTTGACGAGGAGATGGACGACTTTCTGAAACACCTGCTGGAAGACTAACACAAAAAGCACACAACGAAATGAAAATCTTTGACTTGCCACAAACATACAAGCCACTGCTCGACCTCAAACAGACAGAACTAGCCATAAAGCAGATAAAAGAGACATTCCAGAACAACCTCTCATCCACACTGCGTCTGCGCCGTGTAACCGCACCGCTGTTCGTGCTACGCGGCACCGGACTCAATGATGACCTCAACGGAGTAGAAAACGCTGTAAGTTTCCCCATAAAGGACATGAACGGCGCAGTAGCCGAAGTTGTACACTCACTGGCAAAATGGAAGCGTGTAACCCTTGCCGATTATAATATAAAAGAGGGACACGGCATATACACCGACATGAATGCCATACGCGCCGACGAAGAGCTCGACAACCTGCACTCGCTCTACGTAGACCAATGGGACTGGGAACGAGTAGTAACAGCCGAAGAGCGCAACGTAACCTTCCTGAAGGCAATAGTCAAAGACATATATTCGGCAATCATCCGCACCGAATACACTCTCTGCGAATACTATCCGCAGCTTACCCCCACCCTGCCCGGTGAAATACACTTCATACATTCCGAAGAGTTGCGCCGTCTCTACCCCACAATGACACCCAAAGAGCGCGAGAACGCAATCACCGAAAAGTACAAGGCTGTATTCATCATAGGCATAGGCGGCAAGCTCGGCGACGGCACAAAGCACGACAACCGTGCCCCCGACTACGACGACTACAGCACACCCAACGAAGAGGGCTTCTACGGACTCAACGGCGACCTCTTCATCTGGTCATCTGTGCTTGGATGCGCCATAGAGCTATCATCCATGGGTATCCGCGTAGACAAGGAAGCACTGCTCCATCAGCTTGAGATATCAGGCAAGGAGGAGAGAAAAGAGCTATACTTCCACCGTCGTCTGCTCGAAGGCAGTCTGCCTCTCTCAATTGGTGGAGGATTGGGACAGTCGCGTCTCTGTATGCTCCTGCTCCACAAAGCCCACATAGGCGAAATACAGGCCAGCATCTGGCCCGACGAAATGCGCGAAGAGTGCAAGAAGATAGGAATCCCATTGATATAATAGAGCAACCTCTATGAATGTAAAAATAGAAGAGAGCTGGAAAAGAGAACTGGCGGCAGAATTCGAAAAGCCCTACTTTGCCGAACTGACAGAGTTTGTGCACAGCGAATACTCAGCTACCACTGTCTATCCCCCCGCCAAACTGATATTCAACGCATTCGACCACTGCCCGTTTGACAAAGTAAAAGCTGTCATCATCGGGCAGGACCCCTATCATGGCCCCGGACAGGC
>JAFYLO010000139.1 GCA_017557045.1 Bacteroidaceae bacterium
CAGGGCTGTGATGCGAACGCGGCCGAGCCATTCCTGCATTGCGGGAGTGTCGAATTGTGTGTCGGCGGGGTAGAGCAGTGTGGCATGTGTGCCGCTGTATCTTATGTAGAACTCTTTTCTGTTGCCGGCCTGCAGAGTGAATGTGAAGCCCGGTGTCTCAACCTTGTAGTCGGGAGTTATCTTTTTGCCTGTTTCTTGGTTACATTGTTGCAATAGCTTTTCACCGTGCTTTTCGAGGGCGCGGAAGAGGTCGCTCTTGCCGGCCTGCGGGGGGAGGGTAACTTCTATCTTGCCGTTAGTGGCGCGCATGATGATGCGACGGGCACGTGGATTGACAGTTATGTATATGTCGCCGTAGCGCGGGTGGTGTTCAATGGTTTTTGTCAGTGCCATTCTTGTTGTCGGTGTATAATCACAACAGACTCTCTTTGCGGGAGAGTCTGTCTGTGGTTTATTGTTTCGTTACAATATTATATGTGTGCCTTTTGTACCGTCGATGGCATCGGCTCGTGTGATTATTACCTTCGACACTCCACCGTTGAGAGCGCCGAATGCGTTGTCTATCTTGGGAATCATACCTCCGCTTACTATGCCCTCCTCTTTTAATTGGCTGTAATACTCGGTCGTTATCTGTGGAATTACGCTTGTCTCGTCTTCGGGGTTGCGCATTACTCCGGGGAATTCGAAGCAGTATGTGAGTGTTACATCGTAGTAGGGCGCGAGGGCTTTTGCTGTTTCCGCTGCCATTGTGTCGGCATTGATGTTGAGCATATTTCCTTTTCCGTCGTGTGTCAGGGGGGCTACGATGGGGACGATGCCTTGTGCTATCAGGGCAGCAAGCATTTTTCCGTCGGCTCCGTCTACATCGCCTACGAATCCCCAATCAATATCTTTCACGGGGCGTTTGTGGGCGCGAATTATGTTGCAGTCGGCGCCGGTGAGTCCGAGGGCATTTACGCCGCGTGCCTGAAGACCGGCAACGATGCTCTTGTTCACAAGACCGCCGTAGACCATTGTTACCACTTTCAGCGTCTCTGCATCGGTTACGCGTCGACCGTCTATCATGTGGCTTTCGATGCCGAGCTTTGCGGCGATTTTTGTTGCAGAGCGTCCTCCGCCGTGGATGAGCACTTTGGGGCCTTCGATTGCTGCAAAGAGGTCGAGCAACTGCATGAGTGTCTCATTCTCTTCTACTATCTTTCCACCTACTTTTATAATCGTTATCTTTTCTTTCATTCTCTTTTTTCGTTTTCGTTATGTGTGTATCAGTCGTTCGATAGGGGCTTGACCCTCTTCTGAGGGGGGCTTTTATATGCCGAATTGCTTACGGAATTTTTCTACAGATTCCTTTATCTGTATTTTGTCTTCCAGACGGTCGGCTGTGAATGAGTGTGCTGCCTGCAAGTAGAAGGGGCTGCGTTTCTGCATCTGCTCTTCGATGAATGCGCTTATCTCGTCGTTGCTTTTCTCCTTCAGCAACGGGCGTCGGCTTTTGGCTATTATCAGTCTTTCGAGCAACCTTTCGTGAGGAACTTCAAGATATATTGTTGTTCCCTGACGGTTCATGTATTCGATGTTGTCGAAGAAACAGGGGGTACCTCCGCCGGAAGAAATTATGACATCTTCGAATTCGCACACTTCGTGCAACAGACTTTGCTCTATCTTACGGAATCCCTCTTCGCCGCGCTCGGCAAATATCTGGTTGATGCTTTTGCAGTGGCGCAGCTCGATGTAGTTGTCGAGGTCTATGAATGTCAGTCCGGTCTCTTTGGCAAGGGCGCGTCCGAGGGTGGTCTTGCCCGAGCCCATGAATCCTATGAGGATGATGCGTGTCATTTTTCTATCCTTGTTTCTTCTTTGTCTGTTTGCGACCGCCTTTGGCTGCTGCGGGTTCACGCTCTGATTGTTGCTTGACTATTTCGAGGCACTCTTCGAGTGTAAGCTCCGTGGGGGTGGCACTCTTGGGCAGTTTGTAATTCTTGCCGTTGTATGCTATGTAGGGGCCGAAGCGTCCGTTGAGCACTTGCAGTGCGGGCTCCTGTTCGTATGTCTTTATTATGCGCTCGGCTTCGGCTTTGCGTTTGCCCTCTATGAGTTCAGTGGCCTCTTCGAGTGATACGGTCAGCGGGTCGTGGCTCTTGGGAAGCGATACGTATATGTTGTTGTGCTTGATGTAGGGGCCGAAGCGTCCGGCGCCTATCGTAACCTCTTTTCCTTCAAAGTTGCCGAGTGTGCGGGGCAGACTGAAAAGTTCGAGTGCCTCTTCGAGTGTGATTGTTTCGAGTGTCTGTCCGGGCTTCATCTGTGCGAAGCGGGGCTTCTCCTCGTCGGTGGAGGTACCTATCTGCACTATGGGACCGAAGCGACCTATCTTCACCGATACGGGCTTTCCGCTTGCGGGGTCAGTGCCGAGCACTCTTTCGCCCACCTTGCGCTCGCTCTTTGCTTGCAGTGTGTTGCTTACAAGAGTGTCGAATCCGCTGTAGAATGTGCTGATGGGCTCTACCCACTGCTTGTTGCCTTCGGCTATTGCGTCGAAGTCCTTTTCTACTGTGGCAGTGAAGTTGTAGTCCATTATTTCGGGGAAGTTCTCAAGCAGGAAGTCGTTGACTACGATTCCTATGTCTGTGGGCATGAGCTTGGACTTTTCCGCACCTACCTTTTCTGTCTCTTCGTATGTGGCTATCTTGCCATCGCTAAGTGTGAGACGGGTGTAGCTGCGCTCTGTGCCGGGTTTGTCGCCGCGAAGCACATATTCGCGCTGCTGTATTGTGCTGATGGTGGGAGCATAGGTTGAGGGGCGGCCGATACCCAATTCTTCGAGCTTGCGCACGAGACTTGCTTCGGTGTATCGGGGCGGGTGCTGTGTGAAGCGCTCTGTTGCGGTGATTACCTGTGTACTGAGCTCCTCGCCTATGTGTACGGGAGGGAGTGTCTTTGTTTCGGCGCTTGTCTCGTCGTCGGTCGATTCGCGGTAAATGCGCAGGAATCCATCGAAGAGAGTTACTTCGCCTGTGGCAATGAAACTCTCCTTGTGGTCGCTGATGGCAATGTTGACGGTGGTCTTTTCAACCTGTGCATCGGCCATCTGCGATGCTATTGTGCGTTTCCAAATTAGTTCGTAGAGACGTTTTTCGGTTTGTGTACCCTCGATGGTCTTGTTCTCCATGTAGGTGGGGCGGATGGCTTCGTGTGCCTCCTGTGCACCTTTGGAACTTGTGGAGTATTGACGTGTCTTGAGATATTTTTCGCCAATGCTTTCGGTTATTACTTTCTTGCAGGAATTAAGGCAGAGGCTTGAGAGGTTCACCGAGTCGGTACGCATATAGGTGATATATCCCGATTCATAGAGACTCTGTGCTATTCTCATGGTCTGCATTACCGAGAGACCCAACTTGCGTGCCGCCTCCTGCTGCAATGTGGAGGTGGTGAAGGGGGGAGCGGGATATTTCTTCATCGGTTTGGTGTTGACCTCGTCAATGGTGAATGTGGCACCCTTGCACGATTCGAGGAATGCTTTGGCCTCCTCTTGTGTCTTGAAGCGTGCGGACAATTCTGTTCCTATAGTGCTGTTGCCATCTTCGGGGTTTACGGGGGTGAACTGTGCTGTTACACGGTAGCTCGATTCGGTTGCGAAGCGGTTTATTTCGCGCTCGCGTTCTACAATAAGGCGTACGGTTACCGACTGTACACGGCCGGCAGAGAGGGCGGGTTTCACCTTGCGCCACAACACGGGCGAGAGTTTGAAACCTACTCTGCGGTCGAGCACGCGGCGGGCCTGCTGTGCATATACAAGATTGGTGTCTATTTCGCGCGGGTTCTCAATGGCGCTGAGTATTGCGTTCTTTGTAATTTCGTGGAATACGATGCGACGTGTATTTTCGGGCTTCAGACCAAGCACGGTGAAGAGGTGCCAACTGATAGCTTCTCCTTCACGGTCCTCATCGGATGCAAGCCAAACGATTTCCGCTTTCTTTACTTCGGCTTTAAGCTCGTTTACTACTTTCTGCTTGTTGGCCGGTATTTCGTATTCGGGTTCGAAGGTGTCTGTATTTATGCTGAACTCTTTTTCCTTGAGGTCGCAGATGTGTCCGTAGCTGGACATTACCTTATATTCTTTTCCGAGAAATTTTTCTATGGTTTTTGCTTTCGCGGGGGACTCTACTATTACTAAATTTTTCTGCATGATTCTTTACGCCTTACTGCTTTTGGGCGCAAAAGTAAGAAGAAAATGTTGAATATTGAAATTTTGATAGAAAGTTTGTGCTTTTTCTCCTTATTAATTTATATTAGTGTCCGGTTAATTTTTATTCTGCTTATGTTTTGAACTCCTCCGTCTTCAAAAACAAGTTTTTGAATCCACCTCCTCTTCAAGAGGAGGAATGTAAATCATTGAAAATTATTAATATACGATATTCTCCCTCTTGAAGAGGGAGTGCCCAAAGGGCGAGGGAGTTCCAATCATTGACTTAAATTTGTATTAATAAAGAATTGGGGCTTGTAGTTACTTAAATATTGAATTTTAAACGACTTAAATACGTTTACCGGACACTAATAATTAATTTATGTACGTTTTTTGGTGGCTTATTGTAGCCGGCTATCCCGTATATATATAATAAGGGCAGGTTTTCGCGAAAACCTGCCCTTGTACCGATTGCTTATGTGTGGATATTAGATGTTCGCAATCTTGAAGTTCTTGTAGAGAGCCTTTGTCTCTGCGCCCTCTTTAACCTGCATGAGGATACGGCCGGGAACTGTGTTGAGCTTCTCGTCTGTGAACTCAGCAACAGCCTCGCCGTTGATGTATGTGTTTACCTTACCCTCTTTCACAGTGATGCGGAAGTTGTTCCAGTCGCCCTTCTTCAAGAGAGAAAGTTTCTCTTCGGGGATTTCGAACTTCCAACCTGCAATCTCGCCCCACTCTTTGCCCTTCTTGGGGATGAATGCGTGGAACCAGATGGGAGCGCAATCCTTACCCTCGCTCTTTACGTCAACCGAGAAGTCGAAGTCGTAGAGGTAGTTGCGTGTTGCAATGCAACCCTCAACCTTCTCGTCGCCGTTCTCGACTACGAGGTTGCCCTCTGCGTCAACCGATGCCTTTACGCAACCGAATGTATCCCAACCTGCGAGGTCTTTGCCGTTGAACATTGCAACTGCGGCACGCTCTTTTGCGGGAAGTTCCTTGATCTTGATGTTGCGGAATGATGCGGGGTCGCCGTGGTCCTGCAAGCAGAGAAGACCAGTGTTGCACAAACCATACTCGGGAGCCATTGTCCACTTGCCGCTTGCCTTTCTTACGAACCAGTCGTCGGTCCAAGCCTCGAATTCAACGATTTTCTCGCCGTTGAGCCAGTGCTCTACGTGTCCGTTGTCGAATACAATCTTAGATGAGTTCCATTCGCCTACGGGGTTGATGTGCATCTTGCTGTAGTCGGGGAGGTGCATAGCGTAGTCTACGCCAATCTTCTGCCAATCCTCTAACTTGCTGGGTGCGTTTTTCTCCTCCCAACCCTCAACGTCGATAAGCTGGTATTCGGGTGCTGTTACGTAGGGTACGCTGAACTGGGGACGCTCAACTACGTGATAGAGCATACCGCTGTTGCCGCCCTTTGTGAGTTTCCAGTCCCAAACAAGTTCGAAGTTTGCATATTTCTTGTCTGTTACGATGTAACCGTGGCCGTCGCTGCCTTCGCCCGATGCCTGGATGCAACCCTCTACTACGTGCCAGCCGCCTGCGAGTACATCGCGGTTGTAGCTGCGCCAGCCGTCGAGTGTCTTACCATCGAAAAGGAGCTGCCATCCTTCTGCTTTCTCTGCCTCTGTGAGTGTGTTGGGCTCTGCTGCCTGCTGGCAAGATGTCATCATGCCTGCTGCGAGTACCGATGCCGCAACGAATGAAAAGATTTTTTTCATGTTCTTTTTGTGGATTAGATTGTTTGTATAATGATTTTTTGTTCTCTTTGAAGGTGCTTCTCGAAAAAGCGGTGCAAAGGTACTAACTTTTTATGTAATAATGGGGAATAATAAATAAAATATCGCGCCTTAGGCGCGATATTTTAGAAGTTGTTTGAATTTTATTTTCTTAGAAGTTGCACTCCACTCCTGCGGTGAAGTTAACTCCTCTTGACAGGTAACCTGCGTAGCTGTAATAATTCTTGTTCAGGAGATTGTCGCCTTGTATGTATGCACGCAACATCTTGTTGAAGCGATAGAATACTTCGGCGCCGAGGTTGTTGGTGTCCCTTATTCGGCCGTCGTCGCATTTTGTGTGTCGCGCAAATTTGTGGCTGATGCCGGCATATAGTCCTTCGCAGATGCGGGCGCGTGCGTTGATGCTTGTTTCAATCGTGGGTGTGAAGATTAACAGATTGTCCTCGCCTTCGCAGTCCCATTTGTTGTATCGTGCTTCGGCTGACAGATTGAGCCATCCTCCGTGGTCGAATGTAGCTTTTAGCCCTGCATAGTATCTGCGGGTCTCCTCCTGCGCAAAATCTGTGAATATCATGCTGTAGTTGTTATTGTATGATACTGTGGGCAGCAGGTTGTCTTTCTCGTAGTCGTAACCAAGATAGAGCTGTGCACCGAATTGTCCTATGCTCATGCGCGCGCCTGTTTCTATATCAAACACATTGTATGTGGGAGTGTACTGTGGCTGGTCGTTGCGGTAGCACCAGTAGGGCGACAGTTCGCTGAGGGTAGTGAATGTGTTGAGTCTGTTGCCGCCTGTTGCCGATGCGTAGAATGTGAGGTCGTCTGTAATAGGGCCTTCGAATTTTATGTCGGGGGCAACTGAGAACTTCTTGCCGTTGGCTGTGAGAATGTCGGCATGTATACCCAATCGCAGCTTCCATGCTTCGAAGCGGAAGTTCATGAAGGGGTTTGCGCGTACGGAAATGTAGTTGTCATATTTGTTTCCCATAGGCTTCAGTGCCTTGTTGTATGTGAAAGCGTCGAGGTCTGCTGCCACTCCGAAACTGCGCAATTGGTCGTCGGTAAGTTCGTATGCAAATTCTCCGCCGGCGGTAAAGTGATTTTCGCTAATCCTCTCTTCTGCAGCCGTTGAGTATTTGCGCGTGTTGAGCGAATACCCTGCATTTGCCTTGTATGATATTGCTCCTGCGAGGTTCGACTCAATGTCTGCCGACAGACGGTAGTTGTTGCTGTGCTGTTTGTCGGTGTACAGAATGGTGGCAAAGCCTGCGGGCTGGTAGTTGAACACGTTGTTGTTAACCGCTCCGCTTATCTTCATTGTGAGGGGGGCGAAACTGTGTGTGTAATCGGCTGTGAGCCATGTGTCGTAGAAACGCGATTCCCAGTCGCTCCTGTTCTGGTTTATAGCTTCGATGTCGCATTTGTACCCTGTGAACGAGGCGAACATATCGAGTTTGCTGTTCTTGCCTGTGGCCAGTCGGTAGGCTGCCTTGAGGTCGGTGTTGTTGCAGTTTCCGTAGCCCAGACGTGCGTATCCGTCGGATGTTTTAGGTTGTCCGGGTAGCAGGCTGCTGAGGTCGCGGTTGCTAAGGAACTGTTCGAATGGGGTTGCTTTGCGGGCAAATACAAGGTCGAGCGGTGTGTTGCCGCTTGTCTGTTCTATCTGTGGAGTGAAACTCTGTTTGGTGGCTTTTACTATGATGGGGTTGTATTCGTTCTCTACATTCACCACTGCGTTGAGGGTGTCTTTGGCGGTTTGTGCGAATGTTAGGGAAGCGAATATGGCTCCGAGTGTTGTCAATGCTATCTTTTTCATTTTCTGTTCTTTCTTGGGTTTTATTGTGCAACTGTCTCTTGTTCTTCGGCGGCAAGTTTGTCAAGACGTTCCTTTATGAGCCCTGCAATGTCGTCGTTGCCGCTGTAGTTGTTCTTGAGGGTGAGCAGGTACTGCTTGGCTTCGGCCTTTCTGTCCTGTTTCATGTAAAGATCGGAGAGAAGCACGAAACTGCGTGCGAGCCAGTAGGAGTGGGGGGTGCTTACCTCTATGTAGTTGAGTA
The DNA here is from genome assembly GCA_017557045.1 of Bacteroidaceae bacterium. Taxonomy (GTDB): domain Bacteria; phylum Bacteroidota; class Bacteroidia; order Bacteroidales; family Bacteroidaceae; genus HGM04593. The sequence goes on from JAFYLO010000139.1 coordinate 7,989, forward strand.
CCTCTTTTTCGCACTCATCGTACTTCTTGTTGTCGAAATAGATCTGTGCAAGGTAATATTTTGCTTCGGCACCCTGTAATGAACGGGTATCGGTCGCGAGTTTCTTCAGGTCGCCTACAGCGTCGTTTGCCTTGTTGTTGAGGATGAGGGTTTTTGCACGGCTGTAATATACTTCGCGCTCAATATCGGGTTGCAGGTTACCGCTTGCAAGCAGTTCGTTGGCAGCCGATATTACCTCGTTGCTGTCTTTCAGCTTATAAGCGCATCGCAACAGATTGATGCGGCAGGCCTGTCGGCGCTCGTTGTCGCCTGTTTTTGCAATCAACTGCTTGTAGAGCTTCATAGCTTCGCTGTAGTTGCCGGCTTTGAAGTATAGCTCCGATGAGTGTGCCATTGCCTCCTCGCTGTATTTGTTGTCGGGGAAGGCTATCACTTTGCCGAAGTGGAGCAGAGCATCGGCGGGTGCATCCTGATTGAGGTAGATGATGCCCAGATAGTAGTGGGTATCGAGGATGAACGAGCCTTCGGGGTAGCTTTGGAGATATTTCTGGAAAGCACCCTTGGCTTGTGCAATTTCGCCACGGCTGTATATCTTTTCGGCGGCAATGTAGCTGAGTGTGTCGCGTTCGCTGCTCTCCACTGCGCGCATTCCGGGTGTCTTCGATGCAAATTCGGCATATTCGTCCACTTTGCCCAAGTCGACATATATGCTCTTTAGATCCTGTGCTGCAATCTGTGCCTCTTCGCTAAGCGGGTAGTCTGTGATGATTTTCTTGTATGCTGCAATAGCCTTTTCGTCGTTGCCGCTCTGGTTGTATATCATTGCGGTCTCAGTGGCGGCCTTGCGGGCGAGTGAACTTTTGGGGAAGCGTTTGATGAGTTCGTCAAAGGCTTCTATGGCCTGTGCACTCTTCTCCTGCTCTATGTAGGCGCGTCCCATTTCGTAGTACGACTGCTCGGCATAGTTGCTCTGCGGGTGGTTGTTGAGCAGTCGGCGCAGTGTCTCTACCTTTCCTGCATAGTCTTTGCTGAGGCCTTGTGCTATTGCACTGCGGTAAAGGGCGTAGTCGCCGTAGCTGCTGTCGGTCTCTGTCGATTTGCGGTAGTACTGGTCGGCAGTATTGTAGTTGCGGTTGTAGAAGTGGCAGTCACCCACGCGGTTGTATGCATCGGCGCGTAACTGTTTCTCGCTTGCGGGAACCAATTGCAGGTAGCGGTTGAAGTGTGTGAGTGCATCGTTGTACTGCTCTCTCTGGAAGCAGGCATATCCGAGTCCGTAGAGAGCGGCTGTACTATTGCTGCCGCTGTTGGCGATAGCTGCCTGATAGCTCTTGGCTGCTGCATCGTAGTCGCCGAGGATGTAGTATGCTTCGCCTCGCCAGTAGAGTGCGTCGTTATATGTCTGCTTGTTGTATTTCGACAACTCGATAGAGCGGTTCATGTAGTCGATGGCTGTCTTGGTCTTGTTGTCGATGAGTGCCTGCACTCCGAGACGGTAGAGAACCTTCTGCTTGGCTTCGAGGATGGAGGCCGACGGCTTGCGTATCTTCTCTATGGACTTCAGCGCAACATCGTAACTGCGTGTGTTCATATATACCTCAACAAGGTATTTGCTCACCTGTGTGGCATGGGGCGAATTGGGGTATTCGTTGAGGAAACGCTCGAATACCTTTACGCTTTCGGCGAAGGGTGAGTAGCGCTCGCTGTGTATGCAGAGAGCGTAGTTGTAAAGTGCCTCTTCGCGTATGCGGCTGTCGTAGTTCATGTTTGATGCCTGCTCAAATGCGAGACGCGCTTTTGTTATGTCGTTGAAGTTCAGATGTATGATTCCTAAATGCAGGTAGGCATTCTGTGTGAGCGCATCGGAAAGTCCTGTCGATTTTTCGAGCGGGGCTATTGCATCGCGGTATTTGCCGGTCTGGAAACAGCTGAGTCCCAACTGATAGAAAGCTATGCGTTGTGGTTTGGTTGTTCCTTCGATGTACTGTTTCAGCGGGGCGATGGCTTCGGAGTATCTTTTCTGTCCGAAGTATGATGCTCCGAGCACTTGCTGCATGGGGATTGCCTGCGGAAGTGCGCTGTTGTGCTCAAGATACATCTTTGCGAGTTTTTCGGCACGTATGTATTCGCCGCGCTTTACATATATGGAACCTATGAAGTAGGGGACTTCAAGGTAATATTTGTCGTCCATCTCTATCGATTTGAATCCGTTGTAGGCCTGGTCGAGACGGTTGTTGTAGAAGTCGATGGCTGCAAGGTGGAATATCGCATCGTTCTTGTGGTATTTGCTTGTCTGGCGCAGACGGCTCAGTATGTTTACGGCCTGCTCGTTCTGTCCGCACTCCTGCATGGCGAGAGCCTGGTAGAGGTCGGCACGGTCGCGGTCGGCCGGTTCGAGACGGCTGATGTCGGCCTTGTCGTACCATTTGAGGGCTGCCTCAAAGTTGCGGTCGTAGTAGAACGACTCGGCTACAAGGGCTGAGAGTGTTTCGCGTTTTGCGCTTTCGGGGTAGTCGTCGATGTGTTGCAGTATGAGTGCGCGGCCCGCCTTGTGGTCGGTTGCAAATGTAGCAACAGCCTTCAGATAGGATACTTCCTGTAACTGTGTTGTACTTAGAGTGCTGTAGTCTATCTTGCCGAGCAGTGTGAGGGCTGCCTTGTAGTCTTTGCCGTTGTGCAGGCGTGTACATTCGCTGATGAGCGCTGTCTGCTTGTCGGTCTGCATGGTGCCTGCGGCCTGTGCCGCAAACCCCATTCCCGACAACATTATCAATAATAGTGCCTTTTTCATGTTATTCTGTTATCTCTTTTATTCTCTCTTTCAGTATTGTTATTCCCTTGCGTATGGACTGCAGTCCGAACAGTTCGGGGTTGATATTCTCAATAGGTATCCACAGCAACTCTTCGACGTCGTCGGCTGCGGTGGGGGTGTCTCCTTCGGCTGTACGGCAAAGGAAGAAAAGGTCAAGCGTGTGTTCCTCGAATCCCGAATAGAGGTATGTGTTCGGCAGTGAGAAGAGGTATTTTACCTCTGTTACCCGCAGTCCGCTCTCTTCGAGCACTTCGCGTGCAATGCCCTCCTCGCCTGTTTCGAAACTGTCGATGAATCCGCCGGGAAGGTCAAGCGTGCCTTTTGCCGGCTCTTTGGCGCGGCGCGATACAAGCAGTTCGCCCTTCTCGTTTACGATGACTGCAACTGCTGCGGCTATTGCGTTGAAATAGAGTGTGAATCCACACCCCGAGCATCGCTTCGACTTGAAGTCGTTTATGGCGAATCCCCCTTTGCCGCAACGTGGGCAGTAACCGAATATATCCAACGGATGTTTCATGATGCTTTTGTTCTTGGTGCGTAGATGCTATGCTGTCTTCGCGATTCGCAAAGATAGCTTTTTTTAGCCGAACTTTTCCGATTTTTTCCATTTTGTATATGATGTTTACAATATTTAAACAATGTTTGCAGGTTTGATAACTTATTTATCGTTTCACAGGCTGTATGTACGAACTTTTTTCGTATCTTCGCGTGGATTTAGAAGCAGTTTGAATTTTATTAGAAAATAATTCTATATTTGCGCTGTTCATTTCGGCTTATTTGAGTCTATTTTGGCATCTTTTCTTTCTTATTTTTTGGAAATAGCCCGCTATTCCCTGCAAAATGCGAAAGAAAATATACTCAAAATAGCTCTCAAATAATTCCGAAATAAAATTCAAACAACTTCTTAGAATATTCAACCAAATAAAAAATACACATATGACAAAGAAAGCTCTTTTGGTTATTTTGGATGGCTGGGGCCTCGGTAACAATGGTAAAGGTGATGTTATTTTCAACACTCCCACTCCCTATTGGGATTATCTTATGCAGACCTATCCCCACTCACAGTTGCAGGCAAGCGGCGAGAATGTAGGTCTTCCCGCAGGACAGATGGGTAACAGCGAGGTTGGTCACCTGAACATCGGTGGCGGCCGCGTGGTTTATCAGGATCTTTTGAAAATCAACCGTGCAATTGCAGACGGCAGCATCCGTCAGAACCCCGAACTTGTATCGGCTGTACGCTATGCTAAGGAGAACGGCAAGAAGCTCCACTTCATGGGCCTTGCTTCGGACGGTGGTGTACACAGTTCACTCGAACATCTCAATGCTATGTACAAGATGGCAGTTGACGAAGGTGTTGCAGAGACATACGTTCACTGCTTCATGGATGGTCGCGACACAGACCCCAAGAGCGGTGCAGGCTTCATTGCAGACATGGTAAAGAGCGACATGAAGGTTGCAACCATCGTTGGCCGTTACTATGCAATGGATCGCGACAAACGTTGGGAGCGCGTTAAGATTGCCTATGATCTTCTCGTTGACGGCGAGGGCAAGAAAGCCGACAATATGGTTCAGGCAGTAGAGGAGTCTTACGCTGAGGGCGTAACAGACGAGTTTATCAAGCCTATCGTGAATACAGCATACGACGCACGCATCAGCGAGGGCGACGCAGTAATCTTCTTCAACTACCGCAACGACCGCGCCAAGGAGCTTACAATCGTTCTCACACAGGAGGATATGCCCGATGCAGGCATGAAGACAATCCCCGGATTGCAGTACTACTGTATGACTCCCTATGATGCAAAATTCACAGGCGTACACATCCTCTTCGATAAGGAGAATGTTGAGAATACCCTCGGCGAATTTGTTGCAAAGCAGGGCTTGAAGCAGCTCCATATTGCGGAGACAGAGAAGTATGCACACGTAACATTCTTCTTCAACGGTGGACGCGAGACTCCCTACGACAACGAGGATCGTATCCTTGTTCCCTCTCCCAAAGTGGCAACATACGACCTCCAGCCCGAAATGAGCGCATACGAGGTTAAGGATAAGCTCGTTGAGGCTATCGCAACTGAGAAGTACGACTTCATCGTAGTGAATTTTGCAAACGGCGACATGGTAGGCCATACAGGTGTTTACGAGGCTATCGAAAAGGCTGTTGTAGCAGTTGACGCTTGCGTTAAGGATGTAATCGAGGCTGCAAAGGCTCACGGTTACGATTCAATCATCATCGCCGATCACGGTAATGCCGACAATGCAGTCAATGCCGATGGTTCACCCAATACTGCTCACTCGTTGAACCCCGTTCCCTGCGTATATGTAACCGACGACAAGAATGCTGCAATTAAGGACGGTATCCTTGCCGATGTTGCTCCCTCAATCCTCAAGATTATGGGCTTGCAGGCACCTGCTGACATGAGCGGTACACCCCTTATCTAATAATAGACCTACAAGCGAAATGGTACAGATTGGAGATACAATCGTCTCATTTTCAATATTCACCGAATACTTCTGCTGCGACCCTGCCCACTGCAAAGGAATTTGCTGTGTGGAGGGCGAGGCAGGAGCGCCGGTAGCTCTTGACGAAGTGGAGAAACTCGAAGAGGCACTTCCTGTTATAGAACAGGATATGCGTGGCGAGGCTCTTGCGGTTGTCAAGGAGCAGGGTGTTGTATACAACGACCCCGACGGCGACCTTGTAACATCCATTGTCAATGGCAAGGATTGTGTGTTTGCCACAAGCGACAGTAAGGGTTGCACTCTCTGTCTCATAGAAAAGGCATTCAACGAGGGACGCTTCCATTGGCGCAAGCCAATCTCATGCTATCTCTATCCGGCACGTTTGGGTAAGGTAGGCGATCTTGTTTCGGTGAATTTCCATAAATGGGATGTTTGTCGCCATGCAGTGGTAAAGGGACGACGCGAGGGAATCCGTGTCTACGAATTTTTGAAGCAGCCTTTCATCGAGCGTTTCGGGCAGGAGTGGTACGACGAACTGCTTGTGGTAGCCGAGGAACTGAAGGCGCAGAATTATATTTAGATTGATACTATGAAAAAAATATTACGACCTTTTTACCTGCTTTATCAACTTGTTATAGCATATCCTTTGGCGGGTATTGCAACCATGCTCACAGGATTGAGTATGACGCTTTTCGGTAAATATGTCCATGTGAAAGGCGGAGATTACTATCCTGCTGTTTTGTGGGCGAAGTTTATGATTCGCATTTTCTTGTTGCCTATAAAGGTTGTGGGGCTTGAGAATCTTGAACCGGACAAGAAGTATATATTCGTAGCCAACCATCAAGGCTTCTGGGATGTATTTATGATGTTCGGCTACTTGGGACACAATTTCAAGTGGATGATGAAAGACTCTTTGCGCAAGATGCCTTTCGTCGGTAAAGGTTGCTACGATACAGGCCACATATTTGTAAACCGCGAGTCTCCTCAGAAGGAAATCTTCGTGAAAGCTATCAGAATTCTTAAAAGCGGTACCTCCTTGGGTATCTTTGCAGAGGGTACACGTACAGATACAGGTCGCTTGGGCGAATTCAAGAAGGGTGCTTTTGCTATCGCCGATATGACACAGGTGGAGGTTGTTCCTTTGGCTATAGAGGGCTCTTTCAAACTGCTTCCCAAAAAAGCCATCTTCATGAACTGGACTCCGCTTAAGATTACAATAATGAAGCCTCTTGCTCCTATAGGAAAGGGTAAGGAGAATGTAGAGTACCTTATGAACGAATCCCGTTCAGCTATTGCAAAGGCGCTTGGCGAAGAGTAGAAGACTGTTTAAACAACTTTCAAATACAATGTAGAGATATGAGGCTGTGTCAAACGTAAATTTTGACACAGCCTCATATCTTGTCTGTCATCGGATGCTGCAAGCGGGGGGGACTATACAAACCCGATACGCGACCATGCAGTCTCTTTCTTTTTATTCTCAAACTTCTCTCGCAACCGTTCATATTCTGCAATTGTCTCTTTTGACAAACTTGGTGTTCGTGAATTAAGTGCATCTTTCAGCATCTGCATGGTTATTACTGTTTTTTTTCTGAATGCAGTGCGTGCGCTTTCGCTGACTATTGCCGAAATGTCGCTTGTCAAAAATCCATTTGTCTTTTCGGTAAGATATACGTAATCAATATCATCGCTGATCGGCTTATTCTTCAGTGCAATCTGAAACATGGCCATGCGTGCCTTTTCGTCAGGAACTGGGACATAAACCATATAATCGATACGGCCAGTCCTTAAAATAGCAGAATCAATTTTATCGGGGCGGTTGGTTGTGGCAATGACAAATATACCGTCGCGACCACAATTGTTTAGTTGCGTCAGAAATTCATTGACTTCGGCACTCTGGCCCGCGTTGTTTGCATCGTCTCTACGAGGAACCAATGCGTCAAACTCGTCGAAACAAAGTATCGTGGGGGCATTTTTCCGTGCTTTGTCGAACAGCGCCGCTATTTTCTCCTGCGTCCCATGAAGGTATGTGCTTGCCAAATCGCTTGACTTTACATAATGGTAGTTGTATGCAGTCTGTTCGGCAAATTTCTCGGCGATGTATGTCTTTCCACAACCCGGAGGGCCGTACAGCAACATACCGTTCGGTATCTCTATTCCGTATGCTTTTGCCCTTTCCCTGTCAGCAAGAATATCTATTACATCCTCTTGTAGCCGCTGTTTTATTTCGTCCATTCCGGCAACAGCGGCAAAGCCCTCTCCTACAGGCCTGTTGATTGCCGTTACCTCTGATTTCCCTTCAATGGCGTCAAGCATCTCCTTTGCTGAGTGGAAGTCTGAAATGATAGCCTTGTAGATGATGGTCAGCAGCCCCTCTTCGAGGCTGTCTGTCCTCCTCGCATATACGCGAGGAGGATTTTCGGGCATTTCGCCAAAAGCCATACGGTACATGATAGAACCAATGCATTGGATGTCGCGCTCGACAGGATTCTTGTCGGACGTTGTAACGGAACTTAAGCCAATCACCCACGCCGTAGGTTCGCCGTCGTTGCAGAGGTCTATCATTATATTGCCCTCGGATATGTTGCCATGAGTGTATCCATTATTGTGGAATTTTTCTATCTGTATCAATATGTCTGTTGCAAATTTCTTTAGGTTCGTTGGCAGACATTTGTGTTCCCGTAATAACTTAGTCTCAAGGGTTTCTCCGCTGATGTACCGGTACACAACATAATCGCAATCTGATTCTATATACAGGTCCGACAACGGCGCGGCTTGTATCTCAGCCTCACTCGCTCCGTATTTCAAAGCATATAGAAACCCAGACGTTCCACGCACACGGTATGTCTCGCTTCTGTCGCTCTCCTTCAATGGTAACAGAACCTTATAGTTCCCTATATAATCTCCTTTCTTATATTTCATTTCGCTTTGTTCTACATGGATGGTACATTAATACGGCAATCTTTCATCTCTCCGGATGTCGCATCGCCTGAATCTGTATCCTTTTTGCGTAATGCTGCAATCATTTCGGTTATTTCCTTTGTCTTTGAAAGAGGTGCTTCAGGGTCTTCCTTCAGAATATCCTTTGCTTTTAATATCAGTTTCTGTGCGGTTTCGGTGTCTATCCATTTTATGGAACTGAAATAGTCGTGTGCCCAATGAATATAATTGCGGTATATTTCGTCCTGGTTCAGAGAATACTCATAATTGCTTATCCGATTGCACAGCTCTTTAGCTTTTAGGATGTCTTTCAATGCAATTATTCTTTCTACCTGCGCTGCGAAACTGTCAGCCATTCGGCTTGCAGCAGTCTCCTTTTTTCTTGCAACAGTAGTCTGTAGATTCATCATAGCCTCTTGCAGTTTGATGCGTTCCCTGTCCCATTCTGTTGCAGTCTCATACTCTTCGATGCTTCGTAGTACCTCTTTTATATGTTGTTCTATCTGTTTGTGCTGGGCTCCACCATTCAGTGCATCCTCAATATGATGTATTTTGTTGCTGATGCGTATGATTTCGTCTGTATCGTCAATATACCCCTTTAACCAGTTCAATTGCATTGTTGCCTGCATAATCTGCGCTTTAAGATATTCTGTATCTTTGATTTCTTGTCTGTGTGATGTGTCAAGCTGTTTTTCCACTCTTTGTCCCGATTCGGGAAAGTCAACGGCAATGGTCATCATTTCAGATTTGTTTACATCTACCTTGATATTGATGAGGCTTCCTGAAGGGATGTACGAAACAATGTCGTCTCCGCTGATGGTTATATCGGCAATATGTTCAAATAATGCAGCAGTCTTGCCTTCTGCGCTGTCATCGCCTTGATAAATGGCTATTCTGATAATGCCGTCTTCTTTTCCGGGGTAGAGTTCTGACAATGTTTTCAGACCATATACCGTACCGGCAGCCGGTAGGGGGCGGTTCTTTTCAAGTCCTGTGAACGAGGTAAATACGCATCTGTTCTTTTTGGGGTTGTAGACTTCGATGCCAATGTTGTACGGCAATATAGCTGTACCCGATCTTGTTCCTTGTACGATCGTCAGTTCCGAGGGGAAACATTTGACCTCAATATTATTTACGGTTGCCACAAGGCGGAATGTGTTTGCCTGGTTGGGTGTTAGCTCCAGTTCAATCAATGCGCCTTTTTCTCCTATCGGTACGGTTGTGCTCTCCATCCCGTCCGAGCGTCTTATCATTTTTACACTAAGCCCTTTTGTGAATTTCTTCGCCTTTATCGGTATGAACGTAAGGGTATCAACTGTTGTGGCTTCAAAATCGACTGATAACTGCAATACATCATCCTCAATGTCATTCTCGTCTATCTTGATGGGAATGGTGGAGGCATAAATAGCTGCACCGGTGGCTACGGCGGTCATGGGGTTTATTCCTGTTTCAACATTCTCGGTTACTTGCTCTTTCAGCATTTTGCGAAGGAGTGGGATGAATGTGGGGCCTCCAATCAGAATGAGGTGGGACAACTTGCTGTACGGGATATTGTTGCGAAGCATCAACGTCTTGCAAACATCAACAGCTTTCTGAAGAATAGGTCTTATTGCATCTTCAAGTTCTTCTTTGGTGATGGTTATTTCAAGTTCGATTTCCTCGCCATCTTCATCCTCGCCCCAATCACCGGCTTCTAAGTATATGGTGTCGCTTTCTGTGTATGATAGCCTGTTCTTTACCTTCTCTGCTTCAACCTTCAAGGCTTCTGTGAACAGTTTGTGCTGTTCGTTGTCCGACAGGTCGAGTGCAAACCTTTGTACTATTTGTGGAAAGATTATTTTTGAAACAATTGCCTCGTCGATGTTTTTGCCACCGAGATAATTGTCTCCTTCTGTGTCGAAAACCTGCATTATGCCATCGTTTACATGTACAAGAGCAACATCCAAAGTGCCTCCGCCAAAATCAAAGACCATCCATATTCCATTCTTCTCCTCTGCCTTCAATCCGTATGCGATGGATGCGGCTATGGGCTCTTGCAACAGTTCCACCTGTTCTATTCCTGCAAGACGTGCAGCTTCCAATGTTGCATCTTTTTGGTTTACGGTGAATTTGGCCGGGACTGTTATTACAGCGGCTTTGACCTCATCGTCTGAGACGAATGAGCATAGTCTCCTGACTACTTGCGCCGACAACTCTTCAGGCGACCATGGCTGTTCCGTATTTATATTTGAAAACCTTACATTGCTTCCCATGTATCGTTTGAATTCGATGCATGAATTTGATGCCATAGCCGACCTCTTCTTCAGTGCGCGAATCTTGTCCTTTCCCAAGTCTGCATATGCCGCTTGCCCAATGCGTATGTTTCCGCCTTTCTTGAATGATACGCAAGATGGCATTGTCTCCATTCCACTGTCTGAGCGGATTATTACAGGAGTACCTTGCTCCATCCTGCAAATTGCAGAATTTGTTGTGCCTAAGTCAATGCCGTAATCTATTGTTATATGTTTCATCTCTATCTGACTTTTGACATTATAAAAATGATGATACCAAGCCATATTGCAGTCTTGATAATCTCTTTAAACCAATATCCTTGTTTTTTCTTCTCGTATCTCTCTTTTGCCTTATCTGTTTGTTTGGAATACACCGCTTCAAATTCGAGGGCAGCTTCTCCTATGATTCTGCGTGAATCATTGTCCAATCCCATATTTTTGATCGAATTATCTACGAACTCAGCGAGTTCATCCATTTCTGAACGGCATACTCCTATGCTGAAGTGAGTCTGTGCTTCTGTGTTGATATAACGCCCCATACTAATCAATATATTTACTCCATACTTATATATTAAATTAGCGGTATCTTCGGCCAATATCTTGTAATTGTAATCCGACCTTCCGAACAGCATGGCTGCAAAATTTATATAGGGGGCTAATTGTTTCGTAATGCTTTTTAAATCATTATACAGCTCATAATAGTTATTGACATTTTTGATGCCTTGTCTCTTCGTCTGGTAAAACTCCTCCTTTAACCTTTTTTTAAACAATATTGTATTTAGCAAGTATGCTTTTTGGGGAGAGGAACTTTTCAGTATACAGTTGCAATTTATCAGATGTTTGGATATAGTATCAGCTATAATGTTTGCAATTTCCTCTTTTTCAATGCTAAAAATGCCGTGAGCGACACTCTTTACAAAATCATCTCTTAAACAATTATCCTGTATTAAATTTTCGTAGCAGCATAAGGCATCTTCAAGGTCTCCCGAGAGCATGGAATCGATGGCTCTGTTTATAATTGGCGCCCACCGGTGTTTCTCATCGGCATACCAGAAAAGTGAGAATCTCACACGCTCGACAGACAACGACAACTGCTGCATAGCCTCTTCTGCCATTCGCTCATCCCGCATCAAAGAGGGGAGTGTGTCGTCTCCTTTGAGATCAAACGTGGCCGTCTGTCCTATTTTTGAATAAGCGGATATACGGCTGCGATTGCTGAATTCTTTTGCTATTGTGCAGCCGACATATACACCCAATATCCTATAAGGGTTTTTGCCTATGAGGTTTTGTGCTATTGTTTCCATATTGCGGTTGGCTTACTTTGTCTGATTCCCGTACTGTTTTATTTGATGCGGGATTTTTTTGTGTTCAGCTCTCTTTGTTTTAAGGCTTCTTTTATTTGTTTTTGGCTGTATTCAAACCCGGATTTCGTGTCGATAGTCCATTCAATCCATTGGTACTCACCATTTTTGATTTTATATTTATAAAAAGATTCATATGGGGTGGTGAATTTATTGTCGATATTTTTGTTGAAATGTATAAATGAATGGGCTTTGAGTGTTTTTATTTTTATAGTTTCGGTTCTTAGATAATTTCCAAGACTAAAATATGTAGGATACAATATTAGGTCCTCATCGGTTTCGTTGCTCAAATAACAGCCCGTAGGTTCGCAAATTTCCCCTTTATAGTAAAATGGTACATAATACCTGTCTATGGAATAGTTGTTACTATTGCTTTTCGTAACAATCTTGACTGTAGGGAATATCATCGAAGAAAATAAGAGTAAAAGTATTGGCACCAGCCAACCGAATAGTCTGATAAAACTGCATATAGAAAATAGATAATCTATCTTTTTTGCCGATGGATATGGCTGCCTTTGTAACAGTATGAATATTCGGCATTTAAAATAGACCCATAATAAAATGTATATTATTATGCCTGTCTTAAATATGGTTCCAAGGGTAAAAATCATGCTTGTGTGATGTGGATTTAATTGTTTTGCTTTCAAAGACTACCCGGAGTTGATGTGCTGTGATTCTTTCCTGGTTGTTTGCTTCGCGGTAAAGTTAATAAAAAAAAATAAGGTTGCACAGCGTGCAACCTTATTTCTTGTCATTATAGTAATTTGTTATGCTTCGGGGCGGGGACGGCGGGGACGACGCTCGCGCTCTACATAACCTTCGGGCTTTTCGAGAAGCACGCGGCGTGAGAGTTTGAACTTGCCGGTCTTGGGGTCGATTTCAAGCAATTTGACCTTGATCTTGTCGCCTTCTGCGAGACCTGTCTCTTCGATTGTTTCGAAGCGCTTCCAGTCAATCTCCGAAATGTGGAGAAGACCATCCTTGCCTGCCATGAATTCAACGAATGCGCCATAGGGCATTACGCTGCGTACTGTACCTTCGTACACTTCGCCAACCTCGGGGATTGCAACGATAGCGCGGATTTTGGAGATTGCACCCTCGATGCTTGCTGCGTTGTTTGCTGCAATTTCGATGATACCTTCGCCGTCAACCTCTTCGATAGAGATTGTAGCACCAGTCTCCTCCTGCATACCCTGAATGATCTTTCCGCCGGGGCCGATAACTGCTCCGATGAACTCTTTGGGGATGCGCATTGTCTCGATGCGGGGAGCGTGGGGCTTCATCTCTGCACGAGGCTCTGCGATGCACTCGGTAATCTTGCCGAGGATGTGCATACGGCCTTCGCGTGCCTGGTTGAGTGCCTTTTCGAGGATCTCGAATGAGAGGCCGTCAACCTTGATATCCATCTGTGTGGCTGTGATGCCGTCGACAGTACCTGTTACCTTGAAGTCCATGTCGCCCAAGTGGTCCTCGTCGCCGAGGATGTCGCTGAGGACAGCATATTTCTCTTCGCCTGCATTCTTGATGAGACCCATTGCGATACCCGATACGGGTTTCTTGATTTTCACACCGGCATCCATCAGTGCGAGTGTACCTGCACATACTGTAGCCATTGATGATGAACCGTTTGATTCGAGAATATCTGAAACTACGCGTACGCAGTAGGGATAGTCGGCGGGAACCATGTTTTTGAGTGCACGGCAAGCAAGGTTACCGTGGCCAATCTCGCGGCGGCCTACACCTCTCTGGGGACGTGCCTCACCTGTTGAGAAGGGAGGGAAGTTGTAGTGCAACAAGAAACGGTCTGTACCCTGTGTCATCACGTCGTCGATAATCTTCTCGTCGCGCTTGGTACCGAGTGTTACCGATGTGAGCGACTGTGTTTCACCGCGTGTGAAGATAGCTGA